>NZ_JBTYKD010000168.1:0-19421 GCF_054880495.1 Nostoc sp. | reverse complement strand
CTTTAATCAAACAATGGCTAAACCTTTTAAGTGGACATATAAGAGCAAAGTTTTGGCTATTTAATGGTCTGCTTATTTCCGCCGTACTGTACTAGTTAATTTAAATAAAGAAATGGGCAAGTGCGATCGGATTACATAGCAAGCTTTGTAAGATGAGCACTAAATATAAATCCACCTGGGAGGTACTGCCCCTCCTATTTCTGTGTTATCAGCACAGCGCCTCACTTTTCGGCTTCAGGTGGAAAAGAGGAAGATGGAGGAATCGAACCCCTACAGTTGCCCGTACTCCAAGGTTCAAGCTTGGTTGCCGTCCATTCAGCAGCATCTTCCATTCAGGGGTGTCTGACCGGACTTGAACCCGCTATGACTGGTTCCACAAACCAGCGCCTCGACCACTTTGGCTTCAGACACCATCAGTGGAGTCAATGGGACTTGAACCCATAACCTCCTGCTTGCAAAGCAAAGCAGGCACTCTAGCCATTTGAGCTATGACCCCATAACAATTCAAAATTCAAAATTAAAGACATTTTCAGGCGGGATTTGAACTCGCACGAAGACGTTGGAAGCGTCTCATGCTGCCGTTACATCACACCCGCATTAGTCAAGCTGGTAACAGGAATTGAACCTGCAACCTACTGATTACAAATCAGTTGCTCTGCCAATTGAGCTACACCAGCACTGTTTTTGGTGACGGGGACAGGAGTTGAACCTGCCGATGTTCAGGTTATGAGCCTGACGAGCCACCGTTGCTCCATCCCCGCATATTCACCAATACCCCTGACTGGATTTGAACCAGCAACCTCTTCGTTCTAAGCGAAGCGCCTCTTCCGTTGGGCTACAAGGGCAAAGTCTGAGTGGCAGGGATTGAACCTGCGACCTGGAGTTCCCAAAACTCCCGCGCTCCCAACTGCGCCACACCCAGATAGTACTCCTGGTGGGAGTCGAACCCACAAATAAACAGATTTTAAATCTGCCGCCTCTTCCAGTTGGGCTACAGGAGCAAGTTTTGGTACTCTTGGTGGGAATCGAACCCACAACATACCGTTTTTGAGACGGCAGCCTCTTCCAATTGAGCTACACCCCGATTTTTTGGAATCTATGCCTAAACTTTGAGATTTTTAGGCACAGATTTTTGGTGAACTTGCCCATTTATTATTCAGTTTTCAAGGTTCAGAAAAATTACTTTTAACTGTTAGAAACTCTTAGGAAAACAACCGAAACTCTAGGTAGCAACCCTATTATGTATTACGGATGTATTCAGTAGTTTTCATGAGTGCAAACCATCTAAGTTTGCAAGTAAAAGCAGCTTTGTTGACTGGGGACTTTGGTTTATTCCAACGCCTGTCCTTTAGTTGTATGTAGAAGATGATTTTGCGAAGCTTTGTCTTTCGCCTCACTACATTTATACTACAAAATACTACAAGATGTGTCAAGGGGTTTGAGAAAGTTTTTTTGAAATTGTCTACAGAAGTTGCTGCGCTTAGATTTGAACTTGCTAACCGCTCTGAAAACTCAAACTACAGTTATGATTGGGTGAGTATTTAAAAGCCTGACGTGACAGAGAACTACCTCAAGCGACAAAAGATAATTAGTGTTGTCGCGATCGCCTCTTGTATTACAGCTTGTAGTATTGACCCAGGCAACTCCCCACAATTGGGGTTGAACAAGCCTTTAAGCAAAATCCATACTGCACAAGGTCAAGATCATCCAGCAAATGGTCAAATTAATGCTCAACTACCGCCATCAGCAAAAGTAGAAAACCTTACCTTTACAGTCCCAGCTAAATTTCAGGGAAAAACAGTTTATCAGGTGAAACCCAGGAACAACGAGAAGGTTATTGCTCTAGGCATTGATGATGGTCCCTGGCCAAAGACAACCCTAGAAATGCTGGATATCCTGAAGCAAAATGATGTTAAGGTGACATTCTTTTGGGTAGGACAAGCTTTGCAAGCAAATCCCGACCTAGCCAAGCGTGAGGTAGCCGAGGGACACGCCATTGGCAACCATACTTGGCATCATTGGTATCGGCGAATGGATGAAGCCACAGCCAAGAGTGAAATTGATCGCACAGCGGACTTGATATACAAAACTACAGGAGTCAAAACTGCTCTGTTTCGTCCTCCTGGAGGCGTTTTAAACAACGGACTAGCCGCTTACGCCAAAAGCCAGAAGGACGCTGTAATTATGTGGTCACTAACTTCAGCCGATACTGATCCTCACGCCAAACCGCAGGCATTTGTAAATAATGTCCTGAAAGGCGCGAAACCTGGTTCTATTGTTTTAATGCATGATGGTGGTGGCGATCGCCACAGAACTATAGAAGCATTGCCACAAATCATTAGCGGACTCAAAGAGCAAGGCTACCGATTTGTGACAATTCCCGAACTTCTAAAAATGGGACAATAGGTGAGAAATTCTATTCACCTTACTGTTTATTCGCTCATCACAGAAGCACTGCTTTCTTGAGCTTCCTGCCAAAGTTTGTGCAAAAAGAACTCAGCGCGATCGCTGATAGTGGTAACAAACACACCTACAGCATCCTTATAACTATCAGATAGCCAAGAACCCCGCAGGGTGACTTCCATATATTCAGCATCGCAGGCACAGAGGGCAATAATTCCTCTGTCATCTCTTTTTACCTCAGCCCTGAGTACTTCTACTCCTGGCAAATCAACAGGAAGTAAAAAGGAAGCGGTATTGGGTTCAATGCACAAACCTTGCCCAACTCGCAGGGATAAAATTACTCGCTGTGCTACCCATTCTTCAAGTGACAGAGTGACACATTCCAAATCAAAGCTACTTTCAGTGTAAGTTAATTTCAGCATTCCTTATGCTCTCCTGTTATTCCAGGCTTCCTTGCATATCTATCCAAAACTGTTCAGCAAAAGAAATCGCGGGGTGGATTAGTGCTTTTGGCTTGGTACGCAGTTGCATACCAGCTTCAAACAGGGTGCAATCGCCTTTACGGGAGTTACATCTTTCACAAGCTGCGACTACGTTATCCCAAGTGTGAGAACCGCCTTTAGAACGCGGCATCACATGATCTAGCGTTAGATGTTTGCCGCTACCGCAATATTGGCAACTGTGATGATCTCGTCGCAACACTTCCCGGCGATTAACTGGCGGAACTTTCCACATCCGTTCATTGGAAGTAATTGTCAAGCGAATGTGTTTTGGCACCTCAATTACCAAACTGGGTGAGTGAACTCGCCATCCGCCTTCTGTGGTAAAACCCAGAGGTTGGGCTTTGTTGCTTACTAACAACACAATCGCCCGCTTGATATTCACCTGACACAGTGGCAAGTAATTTTGCGAAAACACCACCACAGATTGCTCTAACACATGCATTGCGATCGCGCCGCGCCTGGAAGATATCGTCACAGGTTCACTCCTTATAAAAAAACCCCCGCTTCGTTTCGGTGAAGCGGGGGTTAGAATTGACCGGAAAATTTTCTGGTCTCATATTGGTACAGTATTTCTTTGCCTGTACCCCCCGCTTTTTTGATCTAGTTGTGGTTTTGCAATCAACGCACTAATGCTGAGATGTCTAAAATCATAATTACCCTCTGTGATTTGCCCATGATTTCGGCTACCATCGCCCATAAATAAATACTCCACTCCCATAGCAGCTGATTCCCAACCGGCTCGGCAATTGGTAGCGCACAAAGATGTAGAGATGGGGTAAATGGATTTCACAGAAAATTTCACCTATTGAACATTCCTTTAAACATACTACACTTGTATTACTGTCCTGTCTATACCTTTAAGGAGAAAAAGTGATGCATACGATCGCTCGCACCCCAACCACCGATATGGAAGTTACTAGCATCCGCCTAGAGCGGGAACTCAAAGATAAACTCAAAGAAATAGCTGGGAATCAGGGATATCAAGCTCTGATCCGAGATATCCTTTGGAATTATGTCCAGCAAAAATCAGGTGAGTGGAAGCCTCGATTTTCCCGAGCCGACATTCGAGCTAGCATAGCTGCCACAGCTCAGCAAGAAGAACGCTGTGTACTCACAGGTCAACTAATTCAACCCCAACAACCGATGTTGTTAGGACTGACGAGGAATGGCGATATGGTTCCTCTGAGTGTCGAGAGCTTGGCTGGATAGTCTTATATTTAGGCAATGCAGCTCAGTTATTAGTGATAATAATTGGGCTGCATTCAAAATTTAAGTTTCATGAATATTTTACTGAGAGTTACGGAGATTAAAGAGTAGCTTGGTAAACTTACTAATTTTTTAAAAAAATGTAACAAAACTTTATGAAATAAATCAAATCAATTAAGTAATTTTACATGAAATTCACGGCAGTTTTGCTGAAAATCCAGAGAAATTACGGTTTTAGTATACTTACAGATAGGATAAAGTTAAGAAATTATTTCAATATATAGCAGTCAAAAATAAGCTAACTGAAGCAGTTATAGGATATCTTAAGGATTCTATTACTTATTTAGCACTGTAGCAATTTGCTTGATACAGTGGGGACTTGTCCATCTGAGATGGAAATCGGCTATAACAGGTGAGAGAAAGTACTTATACAAGATTTATTAATTATCAAGGTGGAACAACACAGCTGCCAATGAAGAATATGCCAAGAGGTGGGGTGCAAAAACAATGGTGTTATTATCCAAGGGCGTGCCAAGAATGAAAAAGCCTTTATCGTCGCCGCCACATTACGTTGAGAAAGTTCCACTACAACCTTACCAAGGAAAGCTGATGCAGTATCAGGAAGAATCTGCCAGCCAGTTGGTACAAAAGATTAACCAAATTATTGTCAATGGCTCGGCCACGGCATTGGTGCTGCAAGATATTGCCCAATTGCTAGGAGTTGTCTTTCAAGTAGATTGTTGCTGCTTGGTTTCAGTAACCGATAAGACATCCGAGGATGCGACTACTACTAATTGGTGTGCTGATGAGTATTTAGGGTTGCCACCAGAAGAGATGTTTTCAATGGAACAGTTGCTTATGCAGTCGCCAGTGCTGCAATGTGCTGCCCAACCATTGATTATTGAAGACATTTCCCTGATTCACAACAGTCTAGTAATTGGTTGTCAATATTTGCCACTACCAATAAAATCAGTTTTGGCAATTCCCACGCGATTTGGTGGCAATAATAATGGGGTGGTTAGTCTGATTAAATTCCAACCTTATGATTGGAGTGAATCAGAAAAACAATTGCTCAGAGAAGTGGAGTTAGCTTGCGCGATCGCTTTTTCGGCAGTGGCACAAGCCCAGCTAATTGCTCATCAACAACAATATCTACAAAAGAACAACCAGTATCAAAGCTTGATCAAGCAATTAACCATATTGAGCCGTAGCAACTTGGAGCTTAATCAAATGCTCCAGTTAGTTATCGCCTTGACTGCTGAATCTCTACAGGCAGATCGGGGTTTGCTTATACTACTAAAATATACAGATCCACTATTTAGAACTCAAGCTAAAAAACAAATTCCCAAAGCAAAAGCTACCGTGATCGGTGAATGGACTAGTGAAATACAAAGTTCCCGGACTGGTAAACTAGATACCTTAGCTCAGTCTTTCTTGGTTTCAGAGTGTGGTTTATGCCAGCGTGCCTTCATGGATTCTGGAAAAGCAGTAATATTTGATGACTATACAGACCAAAACGATACCTCGACAGCTGCTCCGTTATTTGCAGTAGAGGAATTGCCTGCGGTACTATTAATGCCATTAGAGAGTCAAGGTAAAATCTTAGGATTCTTGGTGCTACAACAATCGATTATTCGCAGTTGGCAACCAGCAGAATTAAATCTTGTGGAAATGGTTTGTGCTCAAGTGAGTAATGCGATAATTCAGTCACAGACATTGCGCCAAGTCCAAACTTTGGTAGATGAGCGGACGGCGAAACTCAAGAGTAGTCTGGAACTACAGGCAAAATTGCATGAAAGAACACGGCAATATGTTGAGCAGCTGCGGAAACTTAACGAACTCAAAGATGAATTTTTGAGCAATATGAGCGATCGCTTGCGCTATCCCCTGACAAACATGCGGATGTCAATTCGGAACTTACGTTTGCCAGGAATAGCACCAGAGCGTCAGGTTAAATACCTGGATATCCTTGAGCAGGAATGTACAAAGGAAATCAACTTGATTGATGACTTGTTGACACTCCAGAAATTAGAGTCGCCTCACGAAGCCCCGCAATTAGAATCTATAGATTTAAATACTAGAATCCAGGATATAGCAGCATCTTTTGAGAAAAAGCTCGCAGAAAAGGGATTAAAGATTTCTGTAGATTTACCAGAGGATTCGCTAAAACTGCAAACGGAACTGGAGAGTTTTGACCGCATTCTCCAAGAGTTGTTAACTAATGCTTGTAAATACTCAGAGCATAATACCATCGTCTACTTACAGGCCTCTCACCGAGTTGATCAGCAAATTGATCAAGTTATCATGAAGGTAACGAATACAGGACGTGCTATTTCCGAAGAAGAAGCCACCTACATCTTTGACAAGTTCCGTCGCGGAAAAGGGCGCTGGACTCCAGGAACTGGCTTGGGACTTGCTCTAGTCAAGTCTTTAGTGCAGCATTTGAATGGAGCGATCGCTATTGAAAGTCTCCCAATCTCGGATTCTGAACAGAGCGAAATTTGCTTTACCCTGAGTCTGCCGCAATTTTCTGACGAAAGCAAACCATAATTCTGAAAGTGACTAAAAAACAGAACATCACAGAGAACCCTGATTTCCATTCTCACACTGATCACACGAAGCTAGAGGAAGATTTACCTACTCATGCATTTTCTCTGTCAGCTAAGGTAGAAGTTCAAATTGAGAAAATAGCAGAGCGGCAGCGGCAAATTACTGCTAAAGTCCAAATTCCCCACCCAGTGGCAGAAATCTGGAAGGTTTTGACAGATTATGAAGCTTTACCTAACTTCATCCCTAATCTTGCCAAGAGTCGTCTAATCGAGCATCCTAATGGTGGTATTCGAGTGGAGCAAGTAGGCTCCCAGCGCTTACTGAATTTCAACTTTTGTGCGCGGGTAGTTCTGGATCTGGAAGAATTCTTCCCTAAAGAAATTAATTTCCGTATGGTTGAGGGAGATTTTAAAGCCTTTTCTGGTAGCTGGTGCTTAGAGCCTTATTCCCTCGGTGAGTATATAGGAACAAATCTCTGCTATACAATTCAAGTTTGGCCTAAACGCACTATGCCGATGGGAATCATTGAAAATTGCCTGAGCAAAGATTTGCGGTTAAATCTTCTGGCTATTTATCAACGTGTAGAAGACTTAGCCAGCAAATAAGGTTATGTGTAGTTAAACTATTATTCAGAGGTAAATCCTAAATAATAGTTTTACTTCCTAAGATTTCGAGTAAAAAAGCTTTTGCTTTTTATTCTTTTTAAGTACCCCCAGGGGAATTCGAATCCCCGTTACCTCCGTGAAAGGGAGGTGTCCTAGGCCTCTAGACGATGGGGGCATCGGACTCAGACCTTTTATAATTTAACGAATTTCCTGGCTGTTGTCAACAGGTTTTGCCAAAAAAAGTTTGTGGCAGCTAAACTGGGTGGAAGCAAAAGCTTAAAGAGGATGGAAAGACATGGAGACACAAAGAAAAGTCCGTAGATGCTTATCTGGGAAGCCGCATGCGATCGCGCTCGGTGCTGAGAACTTCCAGACGCGCTCAGATAGAAAAAGCGCTGAATTCAGCAAAGGACAAAGGGTATGATGTTGTACCCTGTAGAGTTAATATCTACGGTTTTTTACAAAAGATTTTGAAATAAATCGCTCAAAATCTACAACATGGAAGCATCTTTTGAAATCACCCTACAGATGGCGATCGCTGTCTTTGCAGGCATTAGCGCTCAGGTGCTGGCTGCATACTTTCGCATACCCAGCATCGTGTTGTTATTGCTATTGGGTATTCTGTTTGGCTCTGATGGTTTAGGACTGTTACATCCGCATTTGCTAGGCACTGGACTAGAAGTTATTGTCGCCCTAGCAACGGCAATAATTTTGTTTGAAGGCGGACTTAACTTGGATCTGCGAGAGTTAGGTAGAGTTTCAGTCAGCCTGCAATTGCTTGTGACTCTCGGAACGCTGATCACATTGCTTGGTGGGAGTATGGCAGCCCACTGGCTGGGTGAATTTCCCTGGAAGATAGCTTTTCTCTATGCTTCCATTGTTGTGGTTACAGGTCCAACCGTCGTTGGCCCTTTGCTCAAACAAATCAATGTAGATCGGCAAGTGGCAACACTTTTGGAAGGAGAAGGGGTTTTAATTGACCCTGTAGGGGCTATCCTCGCCTTCGTTGTTCTTGATACCATTTTGAACGGCGATACTGACCCGATCAATGCGATCGTTGGTTTACTTATACGTCTGGCTGTTGGTGCGGCAATTGGTGGTGCTGGCGGTTATCTGATGAGTTTGATTTTCAAACGCGCCGATTTTCTGTCATTCGAGCTAAAAAACCTAGTGGTGTTGGCGATACTTTGGAGCCTGTTTGCCTTATCGCAAATGATCCGCAGTGAATCGGGAGTAATGACAACAGTAGTTGCAGGAGCAGTCTTTGCTAACTCCTCAGTCCCAGAAGAACGTTTGTTACGGAGTTTTAAGGGTCAGCTAACAATTCTCAGCGTCTCGGTGCTATTTATCTTATTAGCTGCTGACCTATCCATTGCGAGTGTGTTTGCTTTGGGTTGGGGTGGTTTATTCACCGTTTTGGTACTAATGTTTGTCGTTCGCCCAATTAATATCTTGTTGTGTACCTGGAACAGTCACTTAAACTGGCGACAGAAATTATTTTTAAGCTGGGTTGCTCCTAGAGGAATTGTTGCTGCCTCCGTAGCTTCTTTTTTTGCGATTTCACTGACACAGCGCGGCATTAACGGCGGTGATTCCATCAAAGCTCTAGTTTTCCTGACAATTATCATGACTGTTGTCTGCCAAGGACTAACTGCTGGCTGGGTTGCTAAATGGCTGCAAATCACCTCCAAAGAGGCAACTGGGGCAGTGATTGTGGGTTGTAATCCCTTGAGTCTTTTGATTGCCCGATTCTTTCAAGAACGGGAAGAAAACGTGGTGATGATTGATACTGACCCCCAATGTCTTGTGCAAGCTGAGGCGCAAAATCTGCGGGTTATTGCTAGCAGTGCGCTGGATGCTGCTGTTTTGGAAGAGGCAGGACTTGCTTCTATGGGCACTTTTTTGGCGATGACAAGTAATGGCGAGGTGAATTTTGTTTTGGCTCAACGCGCAGCTGAGGAATTTAAGCCGCCGCGTGTCTTAGCTGTTTTCCCCCGTGATCCGCAAGCGACTACCTCGGTTAGTAATAAAGTTAATCAAGCTTTTATCCCAGACTTAGCGATTAAAACTTGGAATGAATATCTGAATGATGGGCGAGTCAAGTTGGGAACAACGACACTAAATGAGTCGGAATTTTCCACTCAATGCGATCGCATCCAAGAAATGATTCGGGCTGGTGTATTAATACCACTATTGGTAGAACGAGAAGAACGGTTACAGGTAATGCCAGCTAACCAAGATTGGGAAGTTGGCGATCGCATCATTTATCTGTTGCATGATCCCAGACCTAGCCTGTTAAAACGCTTATCTGGTGCCACCCAATCCACTCCCCTCTCTCTAGAAAAGTTGCCAGAGGTTGAAGACCTATCCCTGGCTCAATTTTAGATTTTGGGTCGCACCTTTGGTGCGCTTACAGCGCAACTTGGATTTTGAATTGAAGGAAAAATCTAAAATCTAAAATCCAAAATTGAATGACTCCTAACTCCTAAGCCCTAACTCCGCTTGATACATTTGCCATTCCTGCCACACTAAAGCTGATAAATTTACTATGGCAAAAACTAGCGTTACCACCGAAATCAGATAACTGTGTATCGTGTAAAGGTGTTCGACGGTAATTGTGTTAATGGCTCCACCGCCAGTCAGGATCTCGCGCAGTTGCCCACCAATAAAAGGAATAGCTTCGATGGTTCCTAGCTCAATGCTAAAACGCCAGTATCCTTCCTGAGTCCAATCTAAAATCATCGCTGTCCAATCCAGCCCGATGGCACTTAGGGTCAACAAAATCCCACTAATCCAAGCAGTCAGCCAACTCTTGCGAAATTGCCGACCTAAAAACATCACCACAATTTGAATTAAGGCGATCGCAATTACCGCATTACCAGCAATATCATACGCTCTGCGAAACAACCAGCCGTATGGCAGTTGTGTATTAATCATCTTTAAGGAGTTATAAGCTCCGCCTGCTGTCGGTTCATAATAAAAAGCAAGCAAAACTCCGGTAGATACATAAATTAAGCACAGAGTCAAAATCACGACTGATAATATCGTCGCTATTCGTCGCAAAATCTTATCGAATTGGGTGCTCTGCATGGCTCACCCCTCCTCTTCTTAACTAAGTATTAATTCTTATTACAATTTTAGCTAAGAAATATTAATAAATGTTGCATTTATCAGAAAAAGAGCAAGTTTTTTAAGTTAAATATTGCACCCAAGCTTTTAAGGGTTCTGCTGAACCATACCAAATCCCCGGACTTCTCGGAGAATGCCTCACACCTTCAATCACCAGATTTTCTGCCCCCTGCAAATGAGCAGCTTCAATGGGCGTGATTCCATCTCCCCAAGTGTTACCCTTACCACAGGTTAGTTGGTAACTACTGTAAGCTAACCAGCTACCGCGCCACCTTTCTCCAAAGATGGTTTTGCCAGCCACACAAACATAACGAACGTTTTTGTAAAAAGCTCCTGGGTAGTTATTCGTGACAAAATCTAGATTGGAGCGCGTCCAGCGTTCTTGGCTAATATGGGGTGTACCCAAGGTGATGAGAGTCGCAATCAGGGGATGCGCTTTCCAAAGGAATGGTTTGAGATCACCGCCTGCTAAATAGGGCTTTTCTCCCATGTAGATGCGGGATATCCAACCTCCGGCTGAGTGACCAATCAAGTTAATTTGAGTAGCATTATGTTGCTGCAATGTATCCTTGATTGTGCGATCGAGTTGTTGCAGAATCCGGGTTACTGGTCTTCCTCCAATACTGGGTAGCCAGTCACGCCGTCGTAGTGGTACTGTCAATGTGGGGAAATCTAACTGTTGTAGGGATTGTTCTAGTTGGCGGTAAGCGATCGCGGTTTCTAGATATCCAGGTAAAATAACTGTCGGTAAGGGCATTTTGAATTTGGGATGCAATAATTGAAGGTTTGAAGTTTTTTGACGAAGAAGTAGTCAGATTCAAAAGCTAGAATTGCGATCGCCTGACTGACTCCTTTTATCAAAACCTAAATAGCTTTAGTGGGGTTTATGGCTAGAATGTCAACAAAATTGTACAATTTGCAACAGTTTTCGGGGCTGCTAATGTGATAGTATTTTCACATAGGGAGTAGTCTGGGACAAGCAAGTGTACTATCTGCCACAGAAGCCTAGTTGACTGGAAAACAGTAGAAAAACAAGGCAAGTTCAGCAGATTTTGTGATGTACTCAAACTTGTGTGTTTACTTAAAGTTTATAAATATCCCAGATATTAAATCTAATTGTGTGCGTCATCAAATAAAAAATCAAAAGTAATAATTTTTAGCAAGCTTAAATTTGAAGATATGATAGAGCGTCATTGATCAATTAAAAACTTGAATAAATGGCAATTTTGGCCTTTTGATTGCCAGCATAGGAAGTTATTATTTCCTTAGAGGGACGCATCTTTTGCCAGATATTGCAATCAAGAGAAAATCGCTAGTAAACTGCAACTGAGCCGAGTGAACGATAACAGTTATGTCTTACGTCTCCCTGCTGAAAAATATACCAGAAATCTTAAGCCAGCCAATTGGGATCGCAGCTATAGCCTCTCTTGGCATCCACGGTGCCATCGCCATGATTGTGCCATTGATGCCTATAGATTCTAGCAAACCCAAAGAAACAGCATCATCCAAAACAGTCGGACTTTTGGAATTGAGCCAAGCCGATCAAAACCGTTTGCCGCAAAGCACACCCCAAGTTGCTTTACAAAAATTACCTCCACTAGTGGCACTTTCTCCTCCAAACTTTAGCGCCCCAACTGGATTGTCCCCATTGGCACCACCCCCATCGAGTCAACTAGTACTGCCCCCGCTACCCCCATCATCGAATACCTATCGGGTCTCTTCCTTGCCTACAAGGCAGTCTTTGCGGATGATTCCTAGTGAAAATTTGCGATTTGATGCCTCAAAAGTTGACAGTTCTAAATTCAATAGCAGCGCCAAATTCTCTCCATCAGTTCCTCTCAATAGCAACGCCAAATTTTCTCGATCAGTTCCTCGTTTTAATAATAGTGACACCAAATACGAGCCATCTAAGCCACTAGCTCTAAATAGGTTGCCAGAATTGCAGTCGCAGAAAATACCTGATGATATTCTGCAAAATACCCAATCTTCAAACTTATCTGACATTAGCCCGATTGCAACAGCACAGGGAAATAGAAGTTTACAGATGACGCAACCGGGTAATGATGCGTCTAGAATTGGTCAAAACCGGCTGATAAATTCTCTAAAACAAGCTCCCATGTCTGGGAATAACTTAACCCTAGCTAGGGGAACGACGCTCAGGACACCCAGTTTATCGGGAAAAGGAAGTGATCTGGCCATCGCACAGCTAGACTCCTACGCAAACCTGAGAAAGGAAGTCCAGCAAGAATATCCTAACGCTCAACAAAAACCAGTCATCCGTCAAACATTACCCACGGATAAGCCGAATCTTGAAGGTGCTGTTTTGGGTGTATTAGTGGTAGATCGTGATGGTAAAGTCTTAGATATTAAGTTTCAAGACAAGTTAGTTTCCCCGGAATTGGTTGTTAAAGCAAGGGAATACTTTAACAAGCAATCCCCCAAGGGAGATAAACAGATTAGTTCCTATCCATTTAACCTCATTTTCCAAAACAACATTAGTAACATTACTGGAACTATTCAAGAGCAACAGCCCTCGTTATTATCTGTACCAAGAATCAATAGCAATCAGCTTACGCCTTCACCAATAGCTACTTTTAAACCATTACCTGATCTGCGAATCAGAAATAACCAGATCACGCCTTCATCGGCAGCTACTACTTCCGATCTGTTATTGCTGCCGACAGTCAATAATAGTCAGTCTACGCCCTCTGCTGAATCGAAGCAAAAATTAGTAGAACGGTTGCGCGAAGTGAAGGAAGACAGACAAAACTCTAATTCAGAAAAATAATCGCCTAATGGTGATTTTGGATTGAGAAACAAGCTAAAAGCGATGAATGATAAAAATTGTAAATTTATCATTCATCTTTGAAGTATCCTTTTTAGCAGTTGACGAACTGGCGATCGCTAGTTCGTGTGTTGTGGCTTGAGCATCTCGCCCAACGCACAAGAAGTAGATAGTATAGCTACTTTAACCAGCCTTGTTCTGCATTCTGAAAAACGTAAGCAGCTACCTCCAGAATCTCCTCCTGACTTAACTTGCTTTTAAAGGCAGGCATGGCATTTTTACCATTTTGCACTTGGTGGATAATCGCCTGGATTGAGTCGCGATCATAATTTTCTAAGTACTTTGATAATGCTTCCTTTTTCAAGTTTTTCTGGCTAATCAGGATGTTACCGCCACCTATATGGCAAGACGCGCAGTTAGCCTCGAAAATTTTAGCACCTGTGGATGTTTCGGCAGCTAGTGCTGGATTAATGAATGTTAATTTGAATAGGGCGATCGCTAACAGTAGGATAAATAAAAGTATTCTCAAGAAAATTTCCTCGCAACAAGCCTCCAGCAAGAGTATAAACGCGATTCGTCCCCGATTAAGTCAAATTTGATCAAAAGTGGCGGTAACGAGTTCACCCCTCCATTGCCACAGGTTACTCAGCGTCTTAGGCGGGGATAGGACTCGTTACCGCTATTTATCCATTGTGGGCGTCACTCAAGTGGCGTGTTGCTATGAACTAATTTGACTGAGAAATCATCTTGTGTCAATCAAATAACGGTGTTTCTAGCCTTCGACAGTGATTGTACCAATCATACCAGCACCACGGTGAGGTTCACAGTAGAAGGTGTAGTCACCAGCAGCTGCGTCTGCGGGGAAGGTGGTTGTTTCCTTTTGACCAGGACTCATAAGCAACTTCTTATGAGACAGAGATTTTGCTAAATCAGCGCTCTTAGTGGGGTTTTTAGCAGCATCAAACACAATATTATGGGGAGGAACTTTGTTGTTTACCCATTCAACTGTGTCGCCTGCTTTAATGGTCAACTTTTTCGGTTCAAATGCGAGCATTCCTTTATCACTACCCAATTTCACCTGGTAAGTTTCAGCCGCAGCGCTGGGAGTAAAAACAGCGAAGCTGCTAACAACTAAAAGGATTGTCAATACAGCTAAACTAAAACGTCGCCAGCTTGCCGAAATCAATTTCATGGCTCTCTCCTAACAAACAATTTTTTTTCCTTTCTCATTTTAAATAAAATCAACGCCAAATATGACAATCTGTCATAGATACATTTTTTTTTCAGGATGGGGAGCAATTTATTGCCAAAAGCTGTGCAATCACTAATAAATAATCGACTGACATAGCACAAAAAGCGTGTGAATTAAGGTAAACAGTAAAATCAAAGATTTTTATTTATTCTTTAGTAGGATTTAGGCACAAGTCTACGGAATAACATAGACGCATTAGCAGCTAAACTTTGGTGAAAATTGGGGAATGGGGAATGGGGAATGGGAAGTAGGGAATTGGGACTGAATTCTTCCCTATGCCCTATGCCCTATGCCCTATGCCCTATTCCCAATGACTCAGTTGCGGGATTTAGTAATAGATTTTTCCGCCTCCCCACTTAGTCCCAACGATTTTGGGTTGTAAGAGAATATGACCGGCGATCGCCTCCAAGTTGTCATCCGTCAGATTTCGCATTGTTGTGAAAATATCTGCGCTTTTGATACTGGGGTGAATTTCGGAAATCTCTTCTTCCCCGTCGTAAGTAGTGGGATTTTTCAGGTAATCCACCAAGCCGTCAACGTTGTTACGGTTGGGTTTTGCCAGTGCTAGATCCTCTGGAGCGAGTCCCACGTTCTGGTTTGTCTTGGTAACTCCCCCTGCATGACATTGGGCGCAAGCGAAATTAAATAAGCGTTTGCCTTCTTTGACTTGTTTAAGGCTGAGTACAGTGGTATCACCTTGAGTATTTAATGGCACTGTTCGGGTAGCTTCGTCTAGTTCCACTGCTGTCGCGCTACCGACAAGCAACTGAAACGAGAGTAAAACAGTAACCACAACAACGCCAATTAGTCTTTTAAACATGTTTCCCCTTAAAGATTTTGACGCTCAACACAGCTAAGAACGCGATTCTCAATCTCCAAGCTGCTAATTACTAATGACTCATGTTCTGTGTCATTAGGTATCAGTGATTAGCCAAAGCTCCGAGATAACCCTTTAAGTGACCTCGTTATCACCCTCCAAGTCGCTAGTACCTTTTGGGCGTGTTTCAGTCGATATTTGGGAAATAATTGCCTTTGCATCTTCTAACGCCAAACGGGTCTTTTGGTGTTTGTAGGCGATTCCCAGTTGGTTGCACAGAGAAAACACTTTTTCTACAGGAATGCTGTAGTCGGCTGCTATCTCTGCGATTGATAGGTCTGCAAAACCCATAATGCTTGTTAACTGATAGATAGAGATTGAGTCGCTGTAATACCAATATCACGTTAGGAGTGCAATTTGTTGCCGAAAATACTGTTTGAGGAATGGGGAGTGGGGAGTGGGGAGTAGGGAGACAAGGGGACAAGGGGAATAATCCATGCCCAATGCCCAATACTTCTCTACGAGAGGCTGCACCAACGACTTCTCTACGAGACGCTACGCGAACGCTCAGTACATACAAGTGCCCAATGCCCAATGCCCAATGATTATTAACCTTTCCCCCCAAATTAATCGTCCCACCAAATCAGAGAAATCATAACTAGCTTGCTGTTTCCTGTCTGAAAAAACTGGATTCAAAACAACTACATTCACATCTCCAGATGCTAACTGCGTTGGAATATTAAGATTTAAATATCCTGATTCATCGATTTTAGTCGTAAGTTTTAAAATTTCCATTGCCAAAGAATTAGTAAACCTTATTTTATTTTAGATTACGCATGAATCCCACCCATTGAAGGGATAGGTACCTCAATCCATCGCCCTAATTTGCTGATTAGCTTCATTCTCTGCCTTCAGTATCGCCTGCTTTAATGCTTGTTGTCCCAATAAGGCGCTGATAAACTGATTATCAAAGTTATTGACGATCGCACTTGGATACTGACCTACCTGGCACGGTGTAGCATAACCATTTTGAGCAACTAGTTGTCCAGCAAAGGCTTTAATTTTATAAGCCTGACGCGCCAATTCTGGAATTTCTCCAAAGCCGTATCTGTTAAGTTTGCCTGTCAATTGTTTCGAGTAGTTACGTAATTCATCCCAAGTAGCTGGAGGATTACTCAACCCGGTGGCGGCCAAGGCTTTTTTGTTATAGAACAACGCAAGGGTGGAATAGTCTTTAGGAAGACCATAAATCTGGTTTTGATATTTAATGACTTTAATTATGATACAAATACCTTGGTAGGGGCACGGCAATGCCGTGCCCCTACGCGAAATCTATATGTATCAGGGTTTTAGTGAAATGGTCTAACTGCTTCAAAATCATAGCCAAAAAACAAGCTGATACCCAAAATTCTGTTCTAATAGCCAAATCATAGTCAGAATAGCTACGAATGCAACTAAGAAACTTAGCTTTTGAACATCTAAATCTCTTAAGAAGGCTGCAACCCTTGATTTTACGTTGGTTATTTGATCAATTTAAAAAGCCCGTGACGAGGATTGAACTCGTGACCTCACCCTTACCAAGGGTGTGCTCTACCACTGAGCCACACGGGCAAAATATAACTTTGATTTTTCAGTTGTAAGTTACAATGCTGGGAGCTTTGCTCTTTACCCAGACATTATAACCTATAACTTCGCAAGTGGTGGGCCGGGCTGGATTTGAACCAGCGTAGGCGCTAGCCAACGGATTTACAGTCCGTCTCCATTAACCACTCGGACACCGACCCAATTTGTCTCACGATTTAAAATCTTAGCACCATGTTTTAGAAATTGCAAGTGGTTAGAAAAAATAACTTGTAGGTAGAGACGCAGTTTTGTTCCGTCTCTACTATATATAAAAAATACTAGTTACACACTCATCTCCAGCATTCGTTGCATTGGTCGCAGTGCAGCAAGGCGGATATCCTCTGACATGGTAATTTCGGGAGTACGATTTTTTATTGCCCAGTAGAGCTTTTCTAGGGTGTTTAACCGCATAAAGGGACATTCGTTACAAGCGCAGTTATTCATTGGTGGCGCAGGAATAAAACGCTTGTCAGGAGCTAGTTTTTGCATTTGGTGAATGATTCCAGGCTCCGTAGCAACGATAAATTCCTTGGTGGGGCTGTTTTGACAATACTTGAGTAAGGCGGCTGTGGAGCCAATAAAGCTGGCGTGACGCAATACACTACTTTCACATTCTGGGTGTGCGATCGCCTCTGCTTCTGGGTGGGCAATTTTTAACTGGACAATTTTCTTTTCTGAGAAGGTTTCATGGACAACACAGCTACCTTGCCATAGCACCAAATCTCGTCCAGTCTGTTCCATGACATACCGCCCCAAATTCCGATCTGGAGCAAAAATAATCGGCTGTTCCTTCGGGATCTGCTGTACAATTTTCACAGCGTTGGAACTAGTGCAAATAATATCGCTCATTGCCTTGATATCAGCAGAACAGTTGATGTAAGACACCACTAGATGATTTGGATGCGCTGCTTTAAAAGCTGCAAACTCATCTGGTGGACAACTGTCGGCTAAAGAACAACCAGCATTCAAATCTGGTAAAAGTACTAATTTATCGGGATTAAGTATCTTTGCTGTTTCTGCCATGAAGTGAACACCAGCAAAGACGATCACATCCGCATTGGTTTTTTCTGCGGCTTTCGCTAGTTGTAATGAATCCCCAATAAAGTCTGCAATATCCTGAATATCTGGCTCTTGATAATAATGTGCCAGGATAACTGCGTTGAGTTCTTTTTTGAGACTCTCAATGGCCGCAAACAAATCTAATGGTAGTTCACCCAGTTGGGTTTTTTCTCGTTGAGCTAGTGCAGTGGTAAACACAATTAAGGGGTGCTTTAAGTTGCAAATTTATGTCCTGTGGAATCAATTATAGTAGTTTTTACCAAAAATAGTGGACGGTTGATATTTTGGGGTTGTGTCCAAATCGGGCTGAGTTTCATATCCTGGAGATAGACGGCAAGGAAAGTGGCATGACCAGTCAGAAAACTCAATCGATAACCCTCAAAATTGCTGTAATTGGAGATGTTCATGACCAATGGGAAGTGGAAGATGGTATTGCACTCAAGCATCTGGGTGTAGACTTAGCGCTATTTGTGGGGGATTTTGGCAATGAGTCGGTAGAAGTGGTCA
This sequence comes from Nostoc sp., assembly GCF_054880495.1. Taxonomy (NCBI): domain Bacteria; kingdom Bacillati; phylum Cyanobacteriota; class Cyanophyceae; order Nostocales; family Nostocaceae; genus Nostoc; species Nostoc sp. Next base: position 982 of record NZ_JBTYKD010000168.1, on the reverse strand, counting down.
GAGCGATCGCTTCTCTTGATATTCCCAAAGCAGCCGTAATGGGCAACCACGATGCCTGGTACACCGCCACCGAATGGGGACGCAAAAAGGCTCCTTATGACCGCTCTAAGGAAGACTGGGTACAGGAACAACTCGATTTATTAGGCGCGTCCCATGTCGGTTACGGGAAGTTGGATTTTCCCGCTTGGAATTTAACTGTAGTGGGGGGTCGTCCCTTTACCTGGGGTGGCCCAGAGTGGAAATTCGCGGAAATCTGTCAAGAACGTTACGGTGTGACGAGTTTAGAAGAATCCGCCGATCGCATCGTGAAAGCGATCAAAAGCGCGGCTTACGAGACGATTATATTTTTGGGTCACAATGGGCCTAGTGGGTTAGGCGATCGCCCCGAAGATCCCTGCGGCAAAGACTGGCACCCAGTTGGCGGCGACTTTGGAGATCCAGATTTTGGCGAGGCGATTTCTCAAGCCTTGACTGCTGGTAAAACCATTCCTCTGGTGACATTTGGTCACATGCACCGAGATTTACGCCATACCAAGAAGGTGCAGCGCAAGCCCATCTTTAGAAGTCCAGAGGGAATAATTTACTTGAATGCAGCCACTGTGCCGAGGATTGTGGAAAATGACGGCGAGAAGTTGCGTAATTTTTCCATTGTCACCCTAGAGGCGGGTGTGGTTTCGCAAGTTTCCCTAGTTTGGGTGGGTAATGATTTCCAGGTGGCGGAGGAGGAAATTTTGTATGAGCGATCGCGCAGTGCCTCGTAGAGATTCGCATCCAGTTGTGCAATCTGCGTAGATGATACGATATAGTATTATCTGTCAGCTTTAGTGCTAACCAACAAAAGCGCCTGAATAGCGTCTGAAAGTAGGGAAAACACAAGTTTGACAGATTTACTGGAGAGGTGGCAGAGTGGTCGATTGCGTCCGACTTGAAATCGGATGAGGCTAAAACCTCCGGGAGTTCGAATCTCCCCCTCTCCGTTGAA
>NZ_JBTYKD010000167.1:0-53532 GCF_054880495.1 Nostoc sp. | reverse complement strand
TAATCCTGGCTGAAGGGTAATTATAGTTGCAAATAATCCTGGTTTGAAAATGTCTTGATTGCAGGTTTGAGCGATTAGTATTGCAGGTCGTTACAAATATTGTTGTGTTGGAGCCACGTCAAAGCTTTTTTGCAAGTGTTGCAATTGGGAATTCCGTAGACTTGAATAGACATAAAACAATTAAGCAACAATCTCCATATATGACATAGCTGGTGTAACTTCTGCCACCAATGCTCCTGTCCTTGAATCTCTGCGGCAGAAATTTAAGAGTAGCGATCGCTCGAAAGCGACTAATACCCACACCAGACTACACCAGTTTCCACCATTTATGGTACGGCTCACTTAACAAAGGGAAGCAACTGCTGGCGCGACAGATAGCTAGAAAAACCGAATATGCTAGTGATTCTGTAACTCGACAGCCATGACAATGGGCTGTGATAAAGGTATGAGTTTACCTGGCCCTCCTGTAGTTAGAGAGATTTGCTTTGACAAATAGGTGCAAACCTCTGGTTGGCTAATAGGAGTAGTAGACTAGGTGTTGACTTTGTGAGTAAATCGTCGAAAAAATTTCAAATTCCTAAACTCTGTAGATGCTAAAGCATTTATACGAAGTTGCGTAAAAAAGACCTCCTAGAAGCGAAATCTTACTAGAAGCCAATTGCTCAGGGGGTCTTTAAAATGAATATACCATTCCAGTCAGAGGTTAGAAGTTATTGGAAATCAGGACATCAGCTATACAAAGGTAAATACAGTATAGAGAAAGAATTAGGATATGGCGGATTTGGTGTTACTTACCTAGCGAGAGACAGAAAATCTCAGCAGGTAGTGATCAAAACTCTTAATCAGGATGTCCAGAATAATTGTCAGTTTGAGAAATTGCGTCAGGATTTTTTAAACGAGGCAATACGACTCGCTAAATGCAGCCATCATCCTCACATCGTAAAGATTATCGAATTATTTGAAGAAGAATCACTACCCTGTATGGTGATGGAATACGTTCCAGGGCAAAATTTAGCAGCTTGGGTTGAACAAAAAATTTTAGCGGAAGCTGAAGCCATATACTATATACGTCAAATTGCTGAGGCTTTGGATGCAGTTCACCGACAAGGCTTTTTACATCGAGATGTTAAACCCCAAAATATTATGATCACAACCGATGGGAGCAGAGCAGTTCTCATCGATTTTGGTATTGCTCGTGAGTATAAGCAAGGTAACTTAACTACTCATACTACTTTCATTTCTGAAGGATATAGCCCAATTGAACAACATTATCCTACGGAAAAACAAGCTGCTTACACAGATGTTTATTCTTTAGCAGCTACTCTCTATTTTGCAGTGACTGGAGAAAGCCCAGCAAATGCTCAAAGCAGACACTATAATCTGGCTCAGTATGATACTGATCCTTTAATAGGTGCAAAACAAATTAATCCGGAAATTAGTGAGGGAGTCAATACAGCGATTATTCAAGGCATGGCTGTTAATCCAGAAGCTCGTTCGCAAACTATTAAAGCATGGTTAGACTTGTTACCAGACATCAAGATTATTCCCAGGATAAATGTGCATAATCAGGTTGCTGCGAGTACCACGCTTCGACAGACTGTGTTAATTAACTCTTCTTCTCAGAAAATTATGAGTTCTCGAATCAGACGGTCTTATATATCCTTATGGATATTTTCTGTGACTGGTTTTGTGATGATTATACCAGTTATTGATTCCATCATTCATAGCAATTTATATAAAAATTTTATTCCGGACATATTTGTTAATAAAAATAATTTAGGTTACGAAAATTCGGAATATGGCTTTCACCTCGAATATCATCAGGATTGGAGGTTATCTCCACATAAATCTCAAAACTTTACGCGGACAGTTACTGAATTAGTATCATCTGATTCTGATTCATCAAATGGTGCTTTGAGCAAAATTATAGTCGAGGTCAGAGATTTAGAAGCTGCTGATTCCTTATCTGATGTCAAACAGGAAACTGTCAAAGATATTCAACAATGGTTCACCAACTCAGAAATTATTGAAAATAGAAAAACTTTTTTAGGAGGAAAGGAAGCTTATTTATTAGTTTATCAAGGAAGTGACCGTGGTAGAGTAATTCGCCGGATGCGAGTGGCAACGGTGAAAAATCATCACGAATATGCCCTGATTTATGAGGCAGATAGGGGTGATTATGATCTGCGAGAAAAGTCTGCCCAACAAATTATCGATTCGTTTGCTTGGCTCAATTAGTAATTCGTAATTCGGAATTACAGCTATTTTCAGGTCAATAGACCACGCGGTAGGGGCACAGCATTGCTGTGCCCCTACGACAGATGTGGTTTAAATACATGAAAACTGCTGTAAGTTAAAAGCGCACCCTACACATACTGAGATTTTTTCAAAAATTAGACCAGATGCGATCGCAAACTCGGGTTGAATATAAAGTTTTGTAACAAGTGTAGTCATCTGCGTAAAAACTACAGGCTGCTAACGAAACCTAAACAGAAGCAAATAAGTAGTTTACTTGTTGACGACATCAATCTATTGAGGGTAGGAGATGGAACAATGATCAAACACAGTCTATTGACTAAACCTATTGCTGGATGTGCGTTGGCGCAGCCCGGACAACGGCGGCGCTCTGTTACCACCGCAGGTATCGCTCTGACTATAAGCAGCAGTATGATACAACCAAGTCTAGCTCAAGCGGATCTCTCGTTCTTTTGTGATACCTACCAAGGCAACTATGTTACCAAAGTCCTTACTAGCAAGGGAAATAGAGCTATTGTGAGCTATGAAAGCTGGGCTAGTGCTAGTGGTTGGACAGCAAAAAAACGCTGCCAACAAGTTTCTAGTCGCTTTCAAAGCTTCTACAATCAGAATATTTTACAGTACATCAGAAGTGGTAGAGTCGGGAATTACCCCGTGATTTGTGTTACTCCCCAAAAAGGGGCATCTTGTCAAGAAAATCATGTGTTGCTCACTTTAGAAATAGGGACTAATCCCCAAGCAGCACTTAGGAGTTTAGTTGGTCAAAGTCGCGGGGATAGTTCCGAGGGTGTTTCTCGGGTGAGTTATCAAAACTCACCACAGCCAAGCTATTTCTCTACAGATAACCAAGGTAATCTCTATGTGAATATAGAGAAATTAATCGAGACAGCACCAGTTGTTGAAAACGAGTCAATCACCAAATAATTACCTAAAATTCACTCAATCTTTAGGATTTTACGGATAGAAAAGCTTTAAGCTTTCTTGTGAAGCCACTTTTTTGCTATTACTTCAGATTCGGGGATTTACATTCTAGTTAATCCAACATTTATTTTTCAAGAGTGAGATATCAACTGCATATAAAGCGATGATCAACAACGGATTCCTCAAATTTGGAACTTTAACGATATGTACTATAAATTTGGAACTTTAACGATATGTACTATATTTGCCCTTATAGGAGCAGTCAGCTTTGAACAGCTATTATCGGATAACAGACAACATGGACAACGCTCTGACCGGGTATTAGCACAAACATCTGAGGAGAAAGAAGCTAACGTAGTTTGTGAAAAAGGGAGCAATGCTGTCGTAACTGTTAAAGATGGCAATGGACATGGTAGTGGTTTTATCGTTAGTCGAAACGGATTAATTATTACAAATGCCCATGTTGTTGAGGGTAGCCCCAGTGTAGTAACAGTAGTTTTTAACAATGGTAAGCAAGTCCCCGCAGATGTGATTGGTTTTGCAATGGGAGGTTTAGATTTAGCTGTTTTAAAAATACAAAACCGCAAAAATCTGCCAAACCTTTCTTTAGGTAGTGCAGGTTCAGCTAAAGTTGGTTATCACGTCTTTGCTATTGGTACCCCTCTAAGCGAAGACTATCGTGATACTTGCACTCAAGGCGACATTAGCCGTATTCGAGCAGATGGAGAAATCCAACATACCGCTAATACTAATCAGGGAAACTCTGGAGGACCTTTATTAAATGGCCAAGGAGAGGTTATTGGTGTCAATTACTTGGTCGCCAAGGCTCGAGTATTTGATGACGCAGGTAATCTAATTGCTTCCACACCAAGTGGTACTGGGATTAATTTAGCTCTTCCTGTCGAAAAGGTGAAATCTTTTTTAGCAGACGTGCGAAAGAAACGAGTTTCTAATGAATCTACCTTACCGAAAACAAAAGAACGGACTATTGCAACTATCTCACTCAATGGTCAAGTAATTAATGGCAGTTTAGGGGAGGGCGATCGCATTGCAGAAAAAAATGGTGCGTTTGTTAACTTGTATCAATTTCAAGGTCGAGCCAATCAACAAATAGTCATTGATATGACCAGTAAGAAGATTAACTCAGTTTTAACTTTATATCAAGTAAGCGAATCTTCTGAAGGTCAAAAATTCAAGCCAATAGCCGAAAACAATGATATAGGCCCTGGTGATTTTAATGCCCAGATCAAGACTAATTTACCAGCAGATGGGCTTTATGTGATAATCGCAAGTTCTGACGAACAAGGAGAAACGGGAAACTACAGTTTACGGGCAACAGCTACGCCTTAAAGTAATTCGGAATGACGCTCTCTACGAGACGCTGCGCGTAGCTTGCTTCCCCGCAGGGGTACGCGGACTCGCTTTGCGCGTCGCTAACGTAATTAAGTTTTGTAATAGCGATTTAGGCCGAATCTCTGAGCTTCTCTGCAATGAGTGAAGCTGAAGTGTCACACTGAAGTCCCCTATTCACTTTTTAACATCAATATCAGGAGTCATAATTATGCAACGACAATCATTTTTCATCGGTTTAGGACTAACTGCTTTAACATCTCTAGCCAGCTTGAGTGTTAGCATTTATCCTGGTTTTGGTCAATCAACTACTTCGGAATCTCAACCTAATAAAGTTACGTTTTTTTGTCGGCAAATTTTTGATAAAGCAAGTGGTGAAAATATTCCGGCTACAGTTGCTTGGGTTCCTGAACGTCAAGGGAATATACGTTTTATTGGTTGGAAATCTGAATATTTTAATAAAAGTGGCTGGACTCCTGAAAAGCGCTGTGAAAAAGTCACTACCAAATTCCAAGAATCTTATGACCAGGGTCGTTTAAATTACTTAACTTATGGTAGAGTTAATGACTCTCCTATTATCTGTGGTCTTGCTAATCAAGGTGAAACTTGTAATAGCAGCAATCAACTATTTTCAATCAAATCTGACAGCGATTCTGACAGCGATTCTGACAGCAAATCTAAGTTAATTCTACAACAGCTAACTGATATTTTTGAAGGTACAGCCTCAGATAGGGGGCCTATACTGCAAAGTTCAGGTGAGCAAGTGTATATTGCTGTACAAGATTTTTTCAAGAAGACTCCTTTGCTTAACACTAAATAGTAATTAGTTATGTTGCTCCTGTAGGTTATGGCTTTTGCCTTAACCTACCATTGGCATCATCGCTCACTATAATTGAAGACCTGTCTTCTGTATTCTCTGAATGTTTTTTCCTCTAATTCTCAATATAGATATGAATCAAAACTTAGCCCTTATTTGTTCCTTGTTATTCTTACCGTTCCCTGTCTTTGCTAATGAAACTTCCTCTCCTACTCTTTCGCAAGCAGCATCAGAGATATCCTCTTGTGAAATCAAAGTAGATGATGTGTTTGATGATTATTCAGAAAACAAACTGCAAACCCTAGCCAGTCGCATTACAGTCAGAGTCATTGGGGATAATAACGGCGGTTCAGGAACATTACTTGCTAAACGAGGTAATACTTATCTAGTGCTGAGTAACTCCCATGTAGTTAGAGGAGTTAACAGCATTAGTTTACAAACATCCGATGGCAAAACCTATGCCGCGCAAATAGTCCCCAATACTAACTTTGAAAAATTGGATTTAGCCTTATTACAATTCCAAAGTAATCAAAATTATTGTCTGCCAAACGAATTTGCCCAATTAATTCCTACTGCTGAGACACCAGTCATGGCTGCGGGTTATTCTGCCGAAAAAGGACAAATAGTATTTCGCACTGGTAAAGTGCAACAGATTGCTGAGAAACCACTCAAGCAAGGGTATCAAATCGGCTATAACAGCAACATTGAACAGGGAATGAGTGGCGGTGCAATTCTCAACATTCATGGAAAACTTATTGGAATTAATGGTAGAGGTGCTTATCCGATTTTAAATACAGGTTATGTTTATCCTGATGGTTCGCGTCCCACAGAATCAGAAATTAAGCGAATGCGAAGTCTCAGTTGGGGAATTCCTATTTCCACTGTCTTAGCGCAGGTGAACCCAGAGATATTGACAGCTTATTCTCTACCTTTACTCAACATTCCTGATGAGGACAGACCAAAAGTATTGACAGGATGGTTAGGGGAATTAGAAGAAAAAGCCAAACAAATTACCGTAAGAATAGATAATATTGGCGGTGACAATGGTTCAGGAATAATTATTAAAAAAGATGGCAATGGTTCAGGAATAATTATTGCAAAAGATGGAAACACCTATACAGTCTTGACAGCATCTCATGTAGTCTGTGGAGGAGAGGATGCCACGAAACCATGTGTCAAGTCTAACTATAAAATACTTGCTCCAGATGGAAAACAATATCCAGTAGATAAAGGCACAATCAAGATTGAAGAAGGCGTGGATTTAGCAGTGGTTAAATTTACTGCAAGTAATCAGAATTATCAAGTAGCGACACTAGCAAATTATAATCCCAATGACTCTGACTATATGTTCACTGCTGGGTATCCTAAATTAGGGAAGAATTCACCTTGGCGATTTACCGTTGGGAAGATTTTCAGTAAAGAACGGGGATTATTAGCTGTTAAAGAATCTGACTTTCAAAATAACAGTTCTGGGAGATCACAAAGTGTGAGTTCCTTAACGGGAGGATATGAGTTAGTGTACACAAGTATTACCTACGGTGGAATGAGTGGAGGCCCTGTACTAGATTCTCAAGGAAGAGTCATCGGGATTCATGGACGCGCAGAAGGAGAACAAGTTTTAGATGAAAAAATAGGAGATACTGATAGTAGTGGGAGTCCGATACAACTAGGTTATAGCTTAGGCATTCCAATAAGTACATTTTTAGGAATCGCAACAAGACTGGGTATACAAACACAAAAACTAGAAAATATTTCAGCACGCCAACCGGATGCACAACAAATCGAGTCAATTCAAGAAGCAGTATTATCAATTGATGTATTCAAAGGAAATACAACAGCTAGACAATGGATAGAAAGAGGGAATCAACTATGGCGGTTGGGTCGTTATCAAGAAGCAGTGAAAGCCTTTGATGAAGCGATTAAGCTGAAACCAGCCTTTGTTTATTTAGCTTATTATGGTAAGGGTTTGGCATTAGGTTCGGATGGAAAATATGAAGAAGCTGTAGATGCATTAGAATCAGCAGTTAAACTCAAACCAGACTTTGTTGCTGCATGGTTAACCCAAAGTGCAGTCTATGAACAATTAAACCAACTTGAACAGGCGTTGCTAGCTATAAATAAAGCGATTCAACTACAGCCAAAAAATGCCAATTTGTATAATGAGAAGTCGGGTGTATTAGATGATTTAAAACGGTATACAGAAGCAGAAACGGCAATAAATGAGGCAATTAAACTCAATTTGCGTCCTGCTTTTTTAAACAATCGTGGTAATGTTTACTCTGACCAGAAAAAATGGGAATTAGCCTTAGCTAATTACAACAAAGCCATTGCTATTAATCCTCAGTTCGCTAAAGCTTACTACAATCGTGGTGTTCTTTACTCTGACCGAAAGAAGTGGGAATTAGCCTTAGCTGATTACAACAAAGCCATTGCTATTAATCCTCAAGATGCTAATGCTTACAGCAATCGTGGGAATCTTTACTCTGACCAAAAGAAGTGGGAATTAGCCTTAGCTGATTACAACAAAGCCATTGCTATTAATCCTCAAGATGCTAATGCTTACTACAATCGTGGTGTTCTTTACTCTGACCAAAAGAAATGGGAATTAGCCTTAGCTGATTACAACAAAGCCATTGCCATTAATCCTCAAGATGCTAATGCTTACAGCAATCGTGGGAATCTTTACGATAACCAAAAGAAGTGGGAATTAGCCTTAGCTGATTACAACAAAGCCATTGCCATTAATCCTCAAGATGCTAATGCTTACTACAATCGTGGTGTTCTTTACTCTTACCAAGAAAAATGGGAATTAGCCTTAGCTGATTACAACAAAGCCATTGCCATTAATCCTCAAGATGCTAATGCTTACGGCAATCGTGGGAATCTTTACTCTGACCAAAAGAAATGGGAATTAGCCTTAGCTGATTATACTAAAGCCATTGCCATTAATCCTCAATATGCTAATGCTTACTACAATCGTGGTGTTCTTTACTCTTACCAAGAAAAATGGGAATTAGCCTTAGCTGATTGCAACAAAGCCATTGCCATTAATCCTCAATATGCTGATGCTTACTACAATCGTGGTGTTCTTTACGATAACCAGAAAAAATGGGAATTAGCCTTAGCTGATTATACCAAAGCCATTGCCATTAATCCTCAATATGCTAAAGCTTACTACAATCGTGGGAATCTTTACTCTGACCAGAAAAAATGGGAATTAGCCTTAGCTGATTACACCAAAGCTATTGCCATTGAGCCTCAAGATGCTGAAGCTTACGCCAATCGTGGTGTTCTTTACCTTAACAAGGAAGACAAACAAAAAGCAGTTCCAGATTTACAGCAAGCAGCCCAACTTTTTCAAGCTCAAGGAAACACTGCTGATTATGAAAAAGTTATAAATATCTTAAAAGAGTTACAAAAATAAGTATCGAATATTAGGAAAAACTTAAATCCCAATCGCTCATCTATTAGCCGTTTGCTGAATTTCTGTAATAATCTGCTGTACTTCTTGATATCTTGCATCTTCTCTTTCTCTCAAAATAAGAGCAGCTTCCCTGTATTTCTGTCCAGCAGCCTTTAAATCCCCTTTTCTAAGAGCCTGATAAGCTTTACCCATTAATACATCCAGTTTTTTACGCTCAGGAGAAATAGTTGAACATTTGAACAGCTACACCTTAAAGTAATTCGGAATGACGCTCTCTACGAGACGCTGCGCGAACGCGGACTCGCTACCGCTACGCTAACGTAATTAAGTTTTGTAATAGGGATTTAGACCGAATCTCTGAGCTTCTCTGCAATGAGTGAAGCTGAAGTGTCACACTGAAACCCCCTGTTGACTTTTTAACATCAATGTCAGGAGTCATAATTATGCAACGACAATCATTTTTCATCGGTTTAGGACTAACTGCTTTAACATCTATAGCTAGCTTGAGTGTTAGCATTTATCCTGGTTTTGGTCAATCAACTACTTCGGAATCTCAACCTAATAAAGTTACAGAAGCTGATTACACCAAAGCCATTGCCATTAATCCTCAAGATGCTAAAACTTACTTCAATCGTGGTGTTTTTTACTATGAACAGAAAAAATGGAAATTAGCCTTAACTGATTACACCAAAGCCATTGCCATTAATCCTCAAGATGCTGAAGCTTACTTCAATCGTGGTGTTTTTTACTATGAACAGAAAAAATGGGAATTAGCCTTAGCTGATTACAACAAAGCCATTGCCATTAATCCTCAAGATGCTAAAACTTACTTCAATCGTGGTGTTCTTTACTATGAACAGAAAAAATGGGAATTAGCCTTAGCTGATTACAACAAAGTGCTTGGCCTTAATCCTCAGTTTGCTGAAGTTTACTACAATCGTGGTCTTCTTTCCTATGACCAGGAAAAATGGGAATTAGCCTTAGCTGATTACAACAAAGCTATTGCCATTAATCCTCAAGATGCTGATGCTTACAACAATCGTGGTAATGTTTACTCTCACCAGAAAAAATGGGAATTAGCCTTAACTGATTTCACTAAAGCCATTGCCATTAATTCTCAGTTGCCTGAAGCTTACGCCAATCGTGGTGTTCTTTACCTTAACAAGGAAGACAAACAAAAAGCAGTTCCAGATTTACAGCAAGCAGCCCAACTTTTTCAAGCTGAAGGAAACACAGATGCTTATGAAAAAGTTATAAATATCTTAAAAGAGTTACAAAAATAAGTATCGGGTATTATGGGAAACTAAAAAGTAAAATACCAATAGCTAATACCCGTTTATCTATTAGCCATTTGCTCAATTTCTGTAATAATCTGCTGTACTTCTTGATATCTTGAATCTTTTCTTTCTCTCAAAATAAGAGCAGCTTCCCTGTACTTCTGTCCAGCAGCCTTTAAATCCCCTTTTCTAAGAGCCTGACAAGCTTCACCCATTAATACATCCAGTTTTTTACGCTCAGGAGAAATAGTTGAAGAATTTATGGGATTTTTCTCTGTTTGTCTATTATCTCCTGTTGATAAGGTTTCCAGTGATATTATTTCTGCGTATACGTTATCAATAGTTTCTAGCAATTCTGCTGCTTGTTTATAGTCATTTTGATTTAAATAAACTAAACTTTTTTGGAAATACAGGTTTATAGATTGCTGAAAATCTTGTAATTTTTTTTGCTGTGACTCTTCAACTAATCCCCGTTGATAATAAGCTGCTGCATATAAAGGATTAAATTTAATCGCCTGAGTAAAATCTTTGATAGCTTTTTGTTTATTTTCTTTAATCCGATTTTTCACCTCAAACGGACAGACAATTCTATAATCACCAATTCTCCTACATCCTGATAATATACCATCAGAATTTAAAGGCTGACCTTGGGCATATTTAGCATAAATTAATCCCCGTTGAAAATAGGCTTCAGCATAGTCATAATCAATCTGAATAGCACGGTTAAAGTCTAATAATGCTCCTTCATAATCTTGTTGGTTAACCTTTTCTATGCCTTTTAAAAACCAGTTGATTGCACCTGCTTGGGATTGTAAAGACGCAGAAGGAGAAGCTTCAGTCTTTGAATGAATTATTTCCCAGATAGTCAAGGTACTAATTGTCAGACTTATCAGAGTAACACTTAGTCTTAGATAGTGCATAATTAAAGAAGTCGGAAGTCGGAAGCGATGTGAGTTAAAACGAACATTACCTAATAGATAAAAGGTGTGTTACGCCGCGACAACAGACACCATAATTAATCAGTTGAGTTATCACAAAGATGACCCTCAGTTTTATCTAAATTTTGATTAGTGGTCAAATAATCATGCAACCAATTACAACCATGATGCTGTAAATCACTAATATCTAAATTCCAGATAACGATGTGATTGACACCGACTGAAGCAATTATGTTTCCATCTGGACTAAAATTAATTTCTGAGATAATATCTGAATTGCCTTTAAAGCTATTGAGTAATTTACCATCTAGACTCCAAAGATTAATTTTATCTCCACTTGCTGAAACCAATACCTGGTTATTTGGACTAAAGCTAACACTATAAACGCTTTCATCATGCTTTAAACTTCGTAATAATTTTCCCGTATCACTCTGCCAAAGTTTAACTGTATTATCAACACTAGCAGTAGCAACAAGTTTCCCATCTGGACTGAAACTGATAGCTGCAATATTATCTTGATGACCTGATAGAGTTTGCAGTAAACTACCTTGAATATTCCAGAGTTTGACTGTTTTATCTCCAGCCGTTGCTAAGGTTTTACCATCGGGGCTAAATTTAATACTTGTCAATAAATTATCATGAGTTCGCCAGCTTTTTAATAAAATTCCCTCTAAATTCCAAAGTTTAACTTGTTTGTCAATTCTCCCCATAGTTGCTAGTATTTGACCATCATGACTAAAACTTGCATCTGCAATCGGGTCAAATTGACTATTATTAATTATCTCATAACCTTGCCAACTCTTTAATAAATTTCCTGATAAATCCCAAAGTTTAATCTGATTATCTTTCCCAACAGAGACAAGACTTTTACCTCTGGGATTAAAAATCACTTTAATGATTTCTCCATTGTGTGCTTGAAAGCTTTGCAGCAAATTGCCATTGCGGTTTCGGATTGTGACAATACCTTGTTGATTACCTACTGCAATAGTTTTACTATTCGGGCTGATACTAATAGTATTGCCTGGGAAATGTGGTAAAATACCTTCTAAATGCCAAAGTTTGATTGTGCCGTCAGCACTTGCACTCGCAAGACTTCTCCCATCTGGGCTAAAACTGACTTCAGATGCTTTACCCCCATGTCCTGAAAATGTGTAGAGTGGAGAATCGTTTACCGGAGACTGGTTTTTTCCAATTCTCGAATCGCCTGAAATATTCCATAATTTTACTGTATCATCTGCACTTGCAGAAGCGATTAATTTTCCATCTGGGCTAAAACGCACATCTAAAACTTCATCACTATGACCTTCAAAAGTATCCAATAACTCACCTGCAATATTCCAAAGTTTCACAGTTTTATCTTTACTTGCAGAGGCCAGATTTGTCCCATCTGGGCTAAAGTTAACACTTAAAACTTCATCACTATGACCCTGTAAAGTTTTTATCAGTTTCCCTTCCAAAGTCCAGAGTTTAACTGTTTTATCAGCACTTGCAGTCGCAAAACTTTGTCCATCTGGGCTAAAACTTATACTCCAGATTTTTTGGCTATGGGCTTGGATTGTCTGTATCAGCTTACCTTCAATTGTCCAAAGTTTTACTTGACCCTTCTGGTTTGCTGTGGCAATTATTCTGCCATTATGACTTAAAGCAACTGCCCAAAGACCAGACTGATCTGATAATCTTAAAAAAGGTTGTTCTGCAAATAAACCAGTTTGAGAGTTATATCGCCAGCAACTGATGGTGTTGTCAAAACTGGCAGCAGCCATAATTTGACCGTCAGTGCTGAAAATCACCTGAAAAACATGATCTTTGTGTCCTTTTAAAGTTTGCAGTAACCTCCCATTTTTCTGCCAAATTTTAATCGTGCTATCTTGACTTCCTGAAGCTAAAATCTGACCATCAGGACTAAAGCTGACGCTGCTAACAGAACCTTCATGCCCTTGTAAGCTGTTATATTCTCTAATCTGATTTATAGTTGATTCGGCTGAGGTTAACAAAGTTATTTTTGTGCCAAAGTCTAAATACTTTAATTTCTGTAACTTTTCGATAACTCTCAGGGCAGAAACAAAACTTTCAACTTCATTTCCTGACTTTAATAGCACTTCAGCAGAAGAACTCAGAGATTTTAACTCACTAATTTCAGCTTGTTGTCGTTGAAAATCTGCTTGCTGCCATTGCCATAAAGCCACGCTAGTTAATAGCAGTGTTCCCACTAACCCACCAGCTAATCCCAGCAAGATTTTTTTTCTAAGCTTATTAATCTTCTCTTGTTCCCTATCCCGTAATTCCACACTCAAATTAATAAAATTTTGCTCAGGAATACTAATTTGATTTGAGCGTTGTAATAACCATTCTTCAGCATCAATTAAAGCCTTTCCCCGCCAGAATGCATCTACATCTTTACCGCTATTTTCCCATTGGCGGATTGCTGCTCTTAATTGCTCTTGCCAAAGACGGAACTCTGCATCTACTTTCATCCATTGTCTTAATCTTCGCCAGTTCTTAATTAATGTCTCATGGATGATTTCAACGGTTTCGATTTTATTGATTTCATTGCGGTTTGTCACTACTAACCGCGCATCAGCTAACCGTGTAACTAAATTCCAGTTCTCTTCTCCCACCTCCTGACGAATGGCTAAACGGCGAATGTCTGTATTGGTGTCTGTGGGTTGTACTAACTGAATGAATATCTGTTGCACCCTTTCTTTATCTGTGGGACTCAGTTGAGCATATATCGCTTCTGCATGATTTGCTAAGGCGATTTCAACACCACCAATGTCTGTGTATGCAAGATGTGTTAGCCATCCCTGCCGTTGTTTCTGCCACAACTGAGTTAAAGTAAATTCCAGTAAGGGTAAGTGACTGGGAGACTGCAATACTACATCAATCAACCGTTGAGTTAATCCTGGCTCTAACTGGACGTTGAAACTATCAGCAGGTTTTTCTATGGCGGCGGCTAATTCTTCGGTATTCATCGGACTCAAGTTTACCTGAGCATCTTGCAAAGCATTACTCAAGGGACGATAAGCTAAAGCCTCTCCAAAAAAGTCTGCGCGTAAGGTTAAAACCAATGTAAAACGCGGAATGTTCGCAACTGCATTCAGGAGATTATCTAAAAATATTTGGCGTTCTTTGATATCCTGACAAAGGGTGTAGAGTTCTTCAAATTGGTCAGCTACGAGAACTAGGTGAGATTTGGGTGAAGCTTGAGTGATAGATTCTATAACGTTTTGTAAGGTGCGTAGGTGTAGCCCGTCGTAGACATCGCTCTTTTTTAACTCCACTTCTAACTCTAATTCCGCCAAACGGGGTAGTCTACTCTCCACTCTCCCACAAAGTGCGATGCCTGCGGCGGGCATAGCCATCGCTAAAGATTCCAAGGGGTTATTACCAGGACGAAAGGATATAATTAGCCAATCATGCTTTCTATCTTGTTTTAACTCTGGAATTAACCCCGCAAATACTACTGAAGATTTACCACTCCCAGAAGCCCCAACTACTGCAACCAAATGCTTTTGTTTAACAGCAGTGACTAACTTTTGGGTGATTTCTTCTCGTCCATAGAAATAACGTGTATCTTCTTCTCTAAAAGCAGCTAATCCCTGGTAAGGACAGTTAGAAATTGCCCCCATACTTTGCCAAGTGGGAGGCATTTCTAACAAATTCTGCACAATTACAGGTAGCCAACTCGCACAGGGGTAATCTTTCTCTAAACCCTGCAATTTTTTTCGAGCTATATTAACAGATTGATAAAGAGATTGTCCGGTTGTAAACTCTTGAAAAAAGTCCTTGACAAACTGATGTGCTACCATATCAGGTACGGGTTCGCGCATCACAATCACTTCAGGAATATGTAAACTTTCTAACTCAGCCGCAATTCCTAACCCATCACAGGAGTTGAAAAAGGCTAACTGTAACCCCCCCCTCACCGCAGTTTGCAATCCATGCCTCAATTCCTCCATTGTTAAACTCTCTGTGCGGTTGAGAAATATTCTGCCTTTTGCTGACTCTGTGCGACTATGCCCAGAAAAAAAGAGAATACCCCAGCCTTGGTTATCCCAAAGATGGTGGTTGAGTTCTGCTGCTGAAGGTTCAACTAAAACAATTATTTCAGCTTTTTGACAGTATTCTTTGAGGACTTCCTCATCTTCAGCAACGTTAATTCCTTCACTATTACCTAAAATAATTAAAATGCGGATATTCGAGCGTTCGCTTCTGTTGAAACGCTCCGATGAAAGAGAACTGAAAGCTACTTCTGCATGAGGATAAGACTCAAATAAATCCCATAAATGCCAAGGTAGCTTCCGTAATTGATGTTCAGTAGTACGAATAATCACTCGCACTTCATCACCAGGAGTTAGTTGTGTTAAGCATTGCTCTTTAATCAGCCGAAATGAATCTGCTTGCAACCAAGTAATAAAACTTTGCTTAATAATTTCTGCTTGATGGTGGCATTCTTGTTTTACAGATTGAAATCTAACATGAGTAATTTGCCCTTTTTTCGCTTTAATCCGGTGTCCATCCAGACTGCGATAGCTTTTAGACCAGTCTTGATAAATCTCTGGTAGAGTGGGAAGGGGAGGTAATTTTAATTCGTTGTCACTTAGCTCAACATTGGGGATTGAACCATCTTCGCCAATTGACAAACCAACCCGAAACCCCTGATCGAAGTTACCATCTAGCTTCAGGACAACTAACTTTTTTATCATCTTACCACTTCTACAGCGAAACCAAAGCCCTATTTTTCAATCGCTTTGCGTGTCAATATCTTACGCGATTGGCAGGAATTGTTACGAAACTTTACGGAATTAAGGTGCGATCGCTTTATAATTCGAGATCACATTTTATTCCATGTAAATAGCGATCGCGCTACCATTCTCAAATTCTCCCATACATCCCATTGCATCTGATTGGAAACCACATCGCATAGATACATTCAAATAATCACCAATAGAATGACCTCTTTGCCAAGCAATTTGACGAACGTGAAAATCTTCACCATCTGCTAGATTAGCAAGTTGGGTAGGGCTAAGGATGAGGATCAAGCAATAGCGTCTGGAGCATAGTTTGATATTGGCACTAGCATCATTGAAAGCTCCCATAACTGTATAGTCGCAAGTATATTTTTCACCCTCAATAGCAATGGTACAAGTTGATGGATAAATGGTTTCCCGCGCTGCAAAATTAACGGCAGGTATTGCTAATGTCGGGTTAGCATTGAGACTTAACAGACCAACAGACGTTAATAAAGATGCTACTATTTTTTTCAACATAATTCTTCCCCGTAAAAGTCTGGATGATGGGTGATGCAACCTTGTTGATTGCTTCTATTTCTGTTTCTGTACCCATTCAGTGTTTTTACGCAGGTGGGGAAGATAGTTACAAAAGTTTACTTTTGGGAATTCTGAGTCCTGACTCCTGAATTCTGTTTCGATAAGGCTTTCACCCTGATTGAGGTTTAATTACCGTAAAGGGATTGGTAGAGCCTTAAAAGTTTTCTTAAGCAAAGCTTCCACCAGATCAAGTAAAAGTCCAGCTATTAGCCGTTTGCAGTGTATTTAAACTTGAAATTCTCTTGTTTGCTGTAAGTCCCTATAAACTACCTTGACTTGAAACTTTTCTGCCAATTCAGCAGTAAACTCTAATTGAATCCAGTTATCTTCATCTCTAGATGTGACTTCTAAAACTGTTGCTCCTGATTCATCGCTAATACTTAATTTTACTCCTTCAGGTAAAACATTTTGTCCTACTGGATATACTTGGGTTAAAATATCAACTTCACCCTCAGCCTCAGCTTCAGAAGTAATTTTTACCACTAATGCAACAGAAATTCTCTCCAGTTCCGCCTCAAAATCAATTTTTTGACCTCTCGTCATGCTGACAGCATTCTTAAAAGCTAATCCCAATTGTTGAGGATTTAATAAATGCTCAAGAGTCTGCCAACCTGCATCTACTGCTCCATCTAACCATTGTCCAATTTTCACCAAGCTTGATGAGGCTTCTGTTTTTGGAGATTTAGCAACTTCTAATTCACTAAGATAAAGCAAAAAATCTGACAAAGATTGCAACTGACTGAGAGAAATTTCAGCCGCCACTTGGGGTGTAAATCCTAAAATTGTTGCTTCTTTCAACGCCGAATTTAATTGCACAGCTACATAACCAACTCTATCTGACCAAACTTCCGGGGGAATTTTGCATACTTCTGCTTTTGGTAAAACCGGACGGCATTCTAACTTCCCTATATTTTTGACTTCTAAATCAGCTACATCCATTAATTTTACGGCTAAATTATTGTGGCTATCACTTGCTTTCCAATCCGTTGCAAATCCCATACACTGTAAATAATTATCTACAGCATATACAGCCAAAGTATTTAGATAAACCTGTTTCTGTTTCACAATGTTTGAGATACCTTGACTATATTCTTGAGCAATGGTATGGGCTTCAATAGATAAAGAAATGCTAAAGATTAGTTGATTAGTGATGCTAGTCATCAGAAATTATCTCCAGTTTGAATAGTAAGTTTATTTACCTTATATATATTTCTTTAGATAACCAATAATTTTTTGCATTCGACGTTGATAAAAACTAGAAGCTGTTGAAATTGGGATACCTAATTCTTCGGAAATTTCTTGCCATTGCCTACCTTCTAATACTAGTAGTAAGATTGTTTTTAAAGTAGCTTGAGGATTTCCTTTCACATATTCATTAGTCAAAAAATTCTCTGGGTCACTCTCGATAATCTCCTTGATCTGCTGTTCTGAGGAGATATCCTTAGTTACGGGTAAATCTCTATTAATTTCATCTAACGATAATATACTTTTGTGATTTTTAGGAAGCATTGTTATTCCCTTTTTTCTCTCTTTTTTAACCACATCATAAAATCGACTCTTAAAAATTTGATTAACCCATGCCATTACAGGATATTGTGGATTATATTGTTCAATTTTTTGACAAATTTCTAGAAATGTACGCTGCAATGCTTCATCATAATAGTATTCATAGTCAGGTAATCTTAACCATTTAGTTTGCTTGCTTAATCTTCCATAAGACCTAATATTATTGATCAGCTCGTTTAAAGCTATTCGTCGTTTTGCTCGATCACCTGGATTTTCACTCTCAGCCGGATATCGCTTTGCTTGCTCAATTAGCTGCTGTAGTTCCTGGTTGAGAACGTCGTCTCTCCCTGGAAAATCATTTGTCATCTAACGCTCCGATCGCTTCAATGGCTAGTATCTATTGTGCTTATCTTCCCCTGCCTTCAAGTTTTACGCAAAAAGTTCCCTTCGTTATAAAAGTTTATATTTAGCCGAAAGCGAAACTTCGTCTCCTGTGGCATCATTTCTCTAATCTAAACGGGAGCAACTATTACACCAGTCACCAGCAATGCCTGAAATCGATACCATATATTTGCTTTATCCTGTCAATGCGTAAGTCCTACAGTTATTACTGCTACCAAATTATTACCAGCAAAAGAAGAGATTGACTGCAAGCCAAAACTGATGCCGAGGTTGGGAAAGCAAAACACCCTTGGTGGCGCGATCGCTTTCCGCTTCGTTGGTAGTTGGGGCAATGACAGACGTAAGAAGTGCGATGGCGCAGAGCGCCCACCGGATACTGGATACTGTTGGCGAAACATTTCTTAACATTTAAAGAGGGATGTATACGGTGTATTACATGGAAAGAAGCGATAGGCTTTACCATGTAATACATGAATAAGGACAATAAAAGGATGAAAAGGAGAAGGAAAGACAATTTATCAATAAACTAGAAGAAATATCTGTGGAGACAAGTATATGTGCTTACATCCGGAAGAAATTCCTCCAGTACCAGAAGAAACAGCGCGTGTAGCTAATGCAGCATTCCCCAAAGGTAATATGTATATGTGTCTGCGCGACGAGATGGGAATTTTCTTTCAGGATCAAGACTTTGCATCTGTGTATCCACAAAAAGGACAGCCAGGACAAGCACCTTGGCGATTAGCGATGTTACTGATAATGCAATTCGTAGAAAACCTGTCTGATAGACAAGCAGCGCAGGCAGTACGAGCAAGAATTGATTGGAAATATACTTTATCGTTAGAATTAACAGACCCAGGCTTTGATTTGAGTGTTTTAAGTGAATTCCGCGACCGACTAATCTGTGGGGGTATCGAGCAGCAAATACTAGATAAAATGCTCACAAGATTTCAAGACATGAAACTGCTTTCAGCAAGGGGAAAACAACGCACCGACTCTACCCATGTTGTGGCAGCAGTCAGAGCGTCGAACCGATTAGAACATTTAGGTGAAACCCTACGTTATGCACTTAATGCGGTGGCAGAAATTGACCCAAGTTGGCTAAAATTCATCGCTCCTACTGAGTGGTATGACCGATATACAAAACGTTTTGAAGAATATCGACTGCCAAAAACCGCACCAGAGAGAGAAGCATTGGCTACTCTAATGGGGGCTGATGGCTTTCGTTTACTTGATGCCATCTATACAGAAACATCTCCACAGTTTCTCAGAAAGCTACCAGCAATAGAAGTCCTACGTCAAGTTTGGTTACAACAATATCATGCGCCCACGGATAAAATTGAGTTACGCAATGAACAAGATGGTCCACCTTCATCTGTGAGAATTTGGTCGGCTTATGATTTAGATGCACGTAATAGCACTAAACGCGCTACTAACTGGACAGGGTATAAAGTGCATCTGACAGAAAGTTGTGATGAAGATGGACCACAAATCATCACTCATGTAGTCACAACTACCGCTACTAGTCCAGACCAAACAGTGATACCCTCAATCCATCAAGCTCTGGCAGAGAAAGAACTTTTACCTGAGCAACATTTAGTAGATCAAGGATACACTAGTGGACAGTTGCTTTCTCATTCCCAACAGGACTATGACATTGATCTGTTGGGTCCAGTACCTGTTGATGTCGGATGGCAATCAAAAGCAGGTTTGGGATTTGATTTATCCCATTTTCAAATCAACTGGACCCAAGAAACTGCCTATTGTCCTCAAGGCAAGAGCAGTAGCCGTTGGAAACAAACTCAAAACGCTGATGGCAACCCAATAATTCGTGTTAGCTTTCGTGCCACAGATTGTTTAGTTTGTCCTGTGCGCTCCCAGTGTACTCGTGCAAAAACTCAGGCACGAGGCTTAACTTTACAAGTGCAATCTGATTACGAAGCTCTCCAGAAAGCTAGAGAGCGGCAAAAAACTAAACAGTTTCAACAACAGTATGCACTGCGCTCCGGCATTGAAGGAACTATCTCTCAAGGAGTCCGAGCATTTGAACTGCGCGATTCTCGTTACATTGGGCTAGCGAAAACTCATCTACAGCATATTCTCACAGCTGCTGCTATTAATCTAAGTCGAGTTTTCGCGTGGTTGGAGAAGATACCAAGGGCTAAAACTCGCTCCTCACACTTTGCAAGACTGACAGCATCTACTGCGTGCTAGAAAATATCGGTTTAGCCTGTCGCTAAAACATCAATAAAATTTCCGTCTTCTACCGTGTATTACATGGAAAGATATTGTCCTTTTGAGTTAAACTTACGATGTAATACATGGTTAAGTTTATGTGGAAACGGGATATTCAGGGAAAGTTTGCACTTAAGAATGATGATTATCGTCAAGTACGTTCTTTGCGACTAACTGATGATACCTGGAAAGCACTTGGTATTGTGTCTGAATGCTCAGGCAAAACCCGTGCTGATTATTTAGAACAGGTTGTTAGGCATCAAGTTTTACCAAATATTACACGGGATAATTCAGATTTTTTAACTTCTACCTCATCAGAACACGAAACTCAACCAAGTATTACACGGAACAACGAGTCTCGTTACACACTCAGATTTTCTGAACTAGAAATTTTACGTGACCGTGTTTTGTCTGAACTGAAGTTGGGTAAGCAAGCCTCTGGGTATAAAACTGCTCAAAAGGCTCTTAATCGTTTCATCACTGAACTAACTAGCTAATATACTGTTTCCTGAATTCGCCAACAGTATCCCGAGGTGATCGCTCTTAAAATGGCGCTTGAGTCATTGCACAAAAACTTATCTAAAATAGGGACAAAAAGGGAACTTTACGCTAGCACTATAAAGCATTCAGTCCCCGATTAGTCAATTTTTTGAGCGATCGCTCGCTGGTGAAGGGGATTTAAGCAACAGATAGCGTTGCCGAGTACCTTGAGAAACAATAGATTCACAGCTAATGCAATGGTGTAGAGTTTTTAGATTGACCGCAGATTCCAAATTCTTTCGCCCTACCAATACATTCCCGTTACAAATCAAAATCAAGGCTGAATGTTTCTCCATCAGAATCTTCTTCTTCCTCCTCTGCAAATGGAGTTGAACTCCTTGAGGGGACTTTGTTATCTTCAGTATTAGTCGGCGTGAAAGCCACTTGTTGTGTCGGAAATGCACCCTTTCTGAAAGCAAAATAGCAATCGATGATAAAGTAAAGCGTCTCCAGGTAACTCTTGCCTAGTTGCTGTGATTCGGCAAATATCCGCTCTCGGTAGCTATCTTTAATCCGAACTTTTTCTGGGGTTAAGTCAAGTTTGTCTGCCATTGCGATCACTTAAGAGATGTAGATGCTGGATTCTTGCTGCTGATGGTCTTTGCCATCTCTAAAAGCCCAAAGACATTGGCTTCTACCGGATTGTCCAGGATTTTAAAGCCGTTTTTCTCCAACAGCTTTTTAAATCCTGGTAAGAGGCAGCCTCCACCAATCGCCCAGATTTCATCCCCTTGGTGCTTGGCATCCAATGTGAGATTCACCACTTTCTTCAAGTATTTTTCATACCAATCTTTTAAAGAAGCACTGTATATATCTTTGATATCGATGTCACGGCTGTACCTGGTATGCCCCATTTCCAGACAAAATCGGATTTTGGAGGCATCCCCGATTTTTCCGCCATTCAAATGTTTCATTTTTTGGGAAATATCATCGATGAGAACTTCTACACCAATGGGGTAAGCGGTGTGAACTTCTCGTTGACCCCGGTTGTAACGAGAATACAGGGTTGTTCCATTGCCAAAGTCTAAAATGGTTAATTTTTTTGGTAGTGGATGCCCAAACAATGCACCCATACCCTCTAGTACAACTTTCAGCACTTCTACTTTTACTTCTGATTGCTTGCCAGCAAGTAAAGGCTTATATTCTCCATTGAGTACTTTTTGTAGTTCTGATGCCAGAGCAACATCATGTAAACTGACGACTAATTTTAAGTGCCAAGCCTTACGATGTGGGAGATGTGCCAATGCACCCAATAAAGTCAATAATGCGTTGTTGACTTTATTTTCATTATTGTCTGTGTTGCGGTCAAAATAATTCCCTGTCCGGTAAGCAGACTCGCCAACGGTGTAAGCAGTACCATTAAAAACTACGCGCCCTGGCACATCTTCCATTTCTGCATTGGTTATATAGCTGGGGACACGAACTACTTCAAAGCCATCGACTAAAAGTTTTAGACTTCCGTAACCGTTGTCAAAGCCAGCAGGAAAAATTTTTTGCAAGGTGTGAATGTTTGACATAGGCTTCAAGTAATACACTTTGAGAAAGTGAAAGTTATCTGTTCAGATGATTTGGAGAAGCAGAGGTAGAGAAGAATAAAATAACTACCCCTTTTTCCTCCAGACTCAAGAGTTTATCATAACCCCTTGGGGGCTAAGTGGGGTACAAAATGTTAACCAGTCAAATATACCCCACTTAGCACCTATATGAACCCTACATAGGGGTCAAAATGTCACCAAAATCTTAGACTATTGTTGGGGTATATATAGCCCCCATATAGCCCCCAAGAGTCATTTTGGAAATCTTTTTATCAACGCAGCAGAAATTAAATCTTATAGATCATCGTTGACTGTTTGATTTATACTCTACTGTCAAGGTCTAAATTAGCTTTACGCAAGATGGCAAGCTTTGGCTCTGATACACTTGGAATTTACCTACGAGAAATTGGTCGCATTGATCGGCTATTACCGGAGCAAGAGATTCTCTATGCAAGAGAAGTAAAGTCTATGCTGGCACTTGATAAGCATTACAATCTTCTTAGACAACGGCTAAAGCGTTCTGCAACTAGGGCTGAACTGGCTGCCGAGGTGAATAAAACAGAAGCAGAATTAACCCAAATCAAAAAGCTTGGTCAACTGGCTAAACATTTAATGATTACCGCCAACCTCCGGTTAGTGGTTGCTGTAGCTAAAAAATATCGTTGGAGTAATCTGGAATTTCTAGATATTATTCAAGAGGGAGCAATAGGTTTACAGAAAGCCGTAGAAAAGTTTGACCCGAATCGGGGCTACAAATTCTCTACTTATGCATACTGGTGGATTCGACAAGCTATTACTAGAGCCGTTGCAGAACAATCCCACACTATTCGCCTACCCCATGACTTGACCAAAAGATTGATGCAAATCAAAAAAGCACACATTGAACTTTTTCAAACCTTGGGAAGAACACCCACTATTATAGAAATCGCTGAAGCTGTTGACGCATCACCTAAACAAGTTTCCGAATGCCTAAATGCATTTCGCCCGCTAGTTTCTTTAGAGCTAGGAATTGGCGAGGAGCAAGAAAACCAACTCCAAGAGATATTACCCGACGAAAGAATCTCCGCACAAGAGTATGTTGCTCTAGAATGTCTCCGGTCAGATTTACAGGATTTATTAGCTACCTTGAAACCAAATCAACGCCAAGTCTTAATGTTACAGTTTGGATTAGAGGGCGAGGACAAGCTGACTGCAAAACAAGTTGCACAAAAACTCAATCTGAGTCATTCCAAGGTACGTTCTGCTCATGGACAAGGAATGAAAGCTTTAAGACGTGAGCAAGACAAAATTAAAGATTATTTGGCTAGTTGAAAACTTTTTATCTCCAAGGAGAAGGAATCGCTGTTGCCCTTAAGAACTTCTCCCGTACTCAGCCTAATCGCCGTTTGCTCACAGTCGGGGCACTTAACCTTGATTTGGATGATTGAAGGTCGCCCGTTATATTCTCCAACTACAGTTTCATTACACAATAATCGTGCTGAATTAAGTAGCTAGAACAATAAATGGCGCAGCAACGCAACATTAACTATATTACTGAGACGCATGAGACTACACAGGTAATTGATACTTTTTTGTCCCTTGTGGCTATCGCTCGGAAGTTA
This sequence comes from Nostoc sp., assembly GCF_054880495.1. Lineage (NCBI taxonomy): Bacteria > Bacillati > Cyanobacteriota > Cyanophyceae > Nostocales > Nostocaceae > Nostoc > Nostoc sp. The sequence continues at coordinate 29,403 of NZ_JBTYKD010000167.1, read as the reverse complement.
AGGATTAAGTTACTAGCTCAAATGACTCTAGATAAGGCTCCTATTAATCTGCTCGACTATTCCTACTAGACAGAGCAATGGACTCCCCTAGATTCTTGAAATAATATCTTGCATCTTTATTAAGCAAGATTAAGCAAGGGTTTTAATAATTCCCCAACAGAAATCATGAGTAAAATATTTTCTTATTTATAGTCAACACTTAAGATGTACTATGACCCTAAATATACTCTTCGTTAAAATTTACGTCTAGCAAGGAGAACAATACTAAAGCCGACTTCCTTGATTTCACTTATTTAAAAATAAAAATACTAATGGCGAATAACGTTATTCGCTTCTGATAGTCCCTTATATAAATCTCAGAGACTAACAGTAAATCACCGTTTATTCTCAGTAAGAACTATGACTCGAAGAATTATCGCACTGTTCAACCAAGCCGGAGGTGTAGGAAAAAGCACTCTTACTATGAATCTTGGTTATCATTTAGTACAACGAAATAATAAAGTATTACTTGTTGATATGGACCCACAAGGGTCATTGACGATGTTCATGGGTCTAGAGGCATCAGAGTTAGAGGATACAGTTTACAATGCAGTTGTCGATGGTGATGCCTTACCTATCAGCAAAAACATTCACGGTATGGATCTTGCACCATCCAATATTGACTTGAGTGGTGCTGAACTGGGACTGGTTATGGCTGATATGCGAGATTTTAAGCTGAAGCAAGCCTTAGAACCAGTAGTAAATAATTATGACTTTATTTTGATAGACTGTCCACCTAGTCTAGGAATATTAAGCTATATTAGCTTAGTTGCAGCTACTCATGTCCTGATTCCTATTCAGACACATAACAAAGCACTTCGAGGAACAGAGCTACTATTTCAAACACTTGCTCGTGTTCAAAGGGGAGCAAACCAACAGCTTAAGGTTGCTGGCATCATTCCTACTATGTATGATGGCCGCACCGCACAAGGTAATAGAAGCCTTGATTCCGTCCGTCAATTAGGAGCGCAAATCCCTGTTTACGAAACTATTCCTATTGCTATAGCTTTTGCGGATGCCTCTGAAAAACACATGCCTTTGGCACTTTATAGTTCAAGCCATCCAACAGTAAAAGTTTTAGAAAAAATTGCTAAAAGTCTGGATACTTTACAATGACTAATAACAAAAGCTCTGAGCCTGCCTATAAAGTCAAGGGTGTTGATTTACTATTTTTACAAAAAAATGAAACACCGCTAGAATCAGTTTTATTATCAGCTATTCATCTCCCCTCAAAACAACCTAGACGCTACTTTGATCTTGAGGCAATGGAAGCACTCACAGCATCAATTAGACAAAAAGGGGTGTTACAACCACTTCTTGTTCGTCCCAAGGGGCAAAATCAATATGAACTCGTTGCAGGTGAACGACGTTATCGCGCTGCCAAAGAAGCTAGGTTGGAAACAGTTCCAGTTATCATAAAGGATTTTTCCGACGAAGAAACTTTTGAAATCGCTCTTGTGGAAAATCTCCAACGAGAGGATTTAAACCCTCTTGAGGAAACAGAAGGTATTTTAGACTTATTATCCTTAAAACTTAATCAATCGAGAGAAGCAGTTATCTCACTGTTCCACGTAGTTTCTCACCCGGAGCGGGAGTCGGCGAATAACGTTATTCACAGTGATGAATGGAAGGTAGTTTTAGAAGCTTTTAACATCATAGGAAAATTTACTCCTAACAGTTTTCGTACTAATCGCTTACCATTACTCAATCTTCCAAAAGATATTTTGGAATATCTTCACCAAGGAAAAATAGAATATACAAAAGCAAGAGAAATAGCCCGAATTAAAGACGAGAGCCAGCGAGAAGAACTGTTAACAATAGCAATTACTGAAAAGTTATCTTTGAATCAAATTAAGGAGCGTATTGCCAGTATAAAGACAGCCGTTACTAAAACAAAGTCTGAAAAAAGTGCATTATACCAAAACCGTCTCAAGGCGATATCTGTAAAAGCTAAAAAGACCAAAGTATGGGATGATTCCAAAAAGACACAGAAGTTTGACAAGCTTCTTGCAGAAATAGAAAAGCTTCTTACAGAAGAATAGCCAACAAGACTACATGAGTATTAGTATCTTGATCTCGATGACACTAATGCTGAGGGGGCATTTTAGTATTTATGTACTATGATTGAACTGAATCCCAGTACTATAATAGTCTGCGGCATCGGATCATAAGCAATGTCCACTCCTCCTAATCTTTCCCCTCAACAAGTAAGCGCCTTTCCTCAACACGAAACAATCACCGGAGTCGTAGAACGTTTAACTTTTTACTCTGCTGAATCGGGTTACACAGTGGCAAGGCTGACCCGCCCCCGTAGCACCGAACTCACAACAATCGTCGGCAGCTTTGCTAACATCCAGCCAGGTCAAACTCTACAGCTAACTGGTTTCTGGCGTGACCATCCTCAGTTTGGGTCACAGTTCCAGGTAGTTAATTATCGAGAAACCAAACCAGCCACTCTCACAGGAATTGAGAAATATTTGGGAAGTGGTTTAATCAAAGGAGTTGGCCCAGTCACAGCCAAGCGTATCGTCGCTCACTTCGGTTTAGAAACGCTCGACATCATCGAAAACCAGATTGAACGACTGATTGAAGTCCAGGGTATTGCCAAAAAGCGGATCACTCTCATCAAAAATGCTTGGTCAACTCAGAAAGCTATCAAAGAAGTCATGGTGTTTCTTCAAAGCCACGGCGTTTCAACCACTTATGCAGTCAAGATTTACAAACAATACCAAGACAAAGCGATCGCTACAGTAACCCATAACCCCTACCAGCTAGCAGCCGATATCTATGGGATCGGTTTTCTGACTGCTGATAAAATTGCCCGTAACTTGGGAGTTGCACCTGATAGCGAATTCAGATATTGTGCTGGACTTGTCCACGCTTTGAGTGAAGCTGCTGAAGATGGACATTGTTACTTACCACAGGCAGAACTAATTGAGTCAGTGATTAAACTGTTGACTACTGAGGAACATCAGCCAACAGAAGATGCAATGGCTCAAACTATCAAAGACATGGCTCTGAAAGATGAGCTAATTAGAGAGAAAATTCCAGACCAAACCCTGCTGTGCTACAAACCAACTTACTTTCATACTGAACAAAACCTAGCACAACTGATATCTGGGCGCTTGAGCCAGCCCATTGCACAAGATATTCCCCGTGTCCGTGCCTGGATTGAGCGCTTCACGGCTAGTCACAAAATTCAGCTTTCAGAGCAACAACAGCAAGCGGTCGAGATAGCAGCTTACTCCAGGATGATGATTTTAACTGGTGGCCCTGGCGTAGGAAAAACTTTCACCACCCATACCATAGTTAGTTTATGGAAAGCGATGGGGAAATCTATTGCAATGGCAGCACCAACTGGACGGGCTGCTCAACGCTTGGGTGAGATGACTGGACTTGAAGCAAAAACTATACACCGATTGTTAGAATTTGACCCCAGGACAAGGGGATTTAAATGCGACAGTGAAAACCCTTTGCCCCATACAGCAATTATCGTTGATGAAGCATCGATGCTTGATTTATTTCTGGCTTACTCTTTAGTTAAAGCAGTATTAGCTGGTGCTTTACTGTTATTGGTAGGTGATATTGACCAGTTGCCGTCAGTAGGGCCAGGTCAAATATTGGCTGACCTGATCAATTCGGGGCGAGTTCCTGTGGTGCGTTTAACTCAGGTATTTCGCCAAGCCCAAACAAGTGCAATTATCACTGCTGCCCACCAAATTAATAGAGGAATTTACCCAACAATAGAGCCAATAAGAGATAATCCTGTGTCTGATTGTCTGTGGCACGGCGGCGGTCATCAGCCGGAACATGGAGTACAAGCAATCTGTGAACTCATCACTGATTTCATCCCTCGGTTAGGTTTTAATCCAGCTACCAATGTCCAAGTGCTTTGCCCGATGACACGGGGAGTTGTGGGTACTCGCAACCTGAACACAGTATTGCAGCAGTTGATTAATCCGCCCAGCCCCGACAAGGTGGAGATTAACAGGGGTGGCAATTTATTTCGTGAGGGCGATCGCATCATCCAGCTAACCAACGATTACAACCGCGAAGTTTTCAACGGCGACTTAGGAATTATCCAAAACATTGATAGTGTCGAGCAGGAAGTTACAGTGCAATATGGTGAGCGGACTGTGGTTTACGATTACGCTGACCTCAATGAAATTGCGCTAGCGTGGTGCGTGACTATTCATAAAAGCCAGGGGTCAGAGTATCCGGTGGTGATTCTGCCAATCTATATGCAGCACTACATGATGTTAACCCGGAACCTGTTTTACACTGGGCTGACCCGTGCCAAGAAATTAGCGATCGTTGTAGGAGCAAAAAAAGCGATATCTCTGGCGGTGCGCTCTACTGATGACCAACGGCGGTACACACGGTTACTTCAGGCAGGACTGAATTGCTAAAAATAAAAAAGTTTATTGAATTATACTTTTAAATCCCCTGGTTAAAAAAGCCGAAAAGTTTGTATGTCCAGCCTCAGTTCCGACATGGTTCGCATCTATTTGCAAGAAATTAGAGATTAAGGTCAAATGTTTAGGAACTTTGCCTTTAAAACCTGTATTGATTAGGGGAATTGAATTGGCTACAGCGAGTGAAGCCTTTAAATTATATTCCGGATCAGACTGATGTAAGGGAGTGAATATATAAAGAAGAGGATTATATTCCCAGATGATTAACCAAATTACCGCCTTAGAATCCTGTTGGCATATTTCTCCTGAGTGGGGTAAGACCATGCCTCCATTAGCAGTGGAAATGTTAGAAAAAGTTTTGTTGCCAATCTTAGACTTGTCAGGTTATTGCTGTGGTGTTGAGTGGTCAGGACAAGAATGGATTTATGCAATTGTTTGCCAGAATGAAACTCTCTACTTAGCTGAACAAGAATTTCATACAACAAATGTACTAAAAAAGTCCACTGCTTCTACTCCAGCTTTTAGATTGGGGGACATAGTTGAGGTTGATTTCGGTGAACGGCCGACACGCCGTATTATTCAAGGAATTTTTAGTCTCAAAGAGAATTGGCTTTATGGGGTAGAGTGGCGCTCCCCAACTTTAGAAGAAGTGTCTGCCCAAAGCAGAACAATATGGCTTGCTGATGTTGATTTAGTTAATGTTAGTGTATAACTATTGTCATTTGATATTGAAGAATAAGGCTATAGGTTACTATCACCCGATCCTCTTGGTTTTGAGTGAGTTTAAGATGTCGTCACTACCCAGGGAATTTTCCATTGGTTGAGCCACATCTTCAGCATTTTCTACGAGTTGGGGTTCTGCTGCATCTGAAAGTTGCGATACTACAATAGTAAATGTTTCCGCTTTTACCTCGTTTTTCGTTGCCATTAATCCTGACTGAAAAAATCTTTCTGAGTGTATAGTTTGATTGACCTTGTTACTTAGTATGGCTTCTAGGGAATAACATTAGCCACGACGAAACAGAGTTTCGAGATAAACTTGGGAAACACCGCGATCTCCATCAGCATTTTGCAGCAGAAACAGGGAGATGGCTGCGGTAATAAGGCGATGTTCATCCCAATCAGGATGTTTTTCTAAGTAGGTATTGAGAGATTGATGTAGCGTTTCGGGAAGAGTAGTAAAGATATTTTGGGTTGAGTTCGTGGAAAGTCTGTGGAATCTGCCAGGAAAAGTAGAGTTAATGATAAGAATTGCAAAAAGTTCAGATTTGTAATCTCTGCCGTTGCAGTATGACATCAGCCTCAGTATTACCGAAGGAGCTAATCATGAGAGGATGGGTAAATGATCCACATTCAGGAGGGGTAAAAATCCCGGAACAGGTCAAACAGAGAACAAAGCAACGGATATTAGCTTATGCAGAGCAACATTATGCAGGAAAATACATACGTATTGAAGTCCGTTTTAAGGGATATTTCTGTTACATAGATGCTTATAAAGAACCATTTTTACCAGACAGTTATGACCTATCAATGTTTAAAATAACACGCTCTGAATATATAGAGAGAGCCAAGAATACACCAATTCATCTGTGTCGATTGCGGTACAAAGGGAATGAAGAGAAATGGACAAAGGCTTTTTATACTTATAGTAATGAAAAATACGAACCTAGCTTATTTAATAATGGTACTTTTTATGGAACACCAGAAGAAGCATTTCAGAGTTCAGCATTGTATTTAGATTAATCAAATTTTGACAGCTTTCATGATTTTTGAGATAGAAATATAAAATTGTTTGGCTAATAAAAAAAAGTAACAATATCTATCAATATGTCTGAATCTTATACGTTTCAACCTTTACCGCTAATTAATCCTAGCTTGGATATTAGTGAGAATCACTACTGGAATTACCATAATATCGAGGAACTAATTAGTTGTAAAAAGCCTTTGACGGCATCTCTTGATGAAGATTTATTTATTGCTGTGCATCAAATGTGTGAACTTGCTTTTCACCAAATGATTATTGATATGGAACGAGTTTTGAAGACTTTAGTACAAGCACTACAAGATGCAACTGATCCGATCATTGGCAATACGGCAGAGGTATGCTATTTCTTTCGTCGCATCCTGCGTCTTTACGAAGTTGTAAATACAACGATGCCGATTCTGGGGACAATGCGTGCTTTTGCGGAGTTCAGAACTAGTATTGGGCCTACTAGCGGGTTTCAGTCTTTTCAGTTCCGTCATCTAGAAATTATGAGTGGGGTTTGTAAATACTGGGATGGTGGTACTAAAAATGCTGAGGGGAAATTGCATATTGCTGAGATCGAGTTTAATCAACGCTATGGTGAACAGGTAGCACAATGGTTTGAATTATATCGTCAGCACAACCTTACTTACTATTATCAAATCCTGATTAACCGCGCGGCTGGTAATTCTCAGGCAGAATGTCTAGTCAATTTACAAACTAATACAAATGCTAGTGCAATTCTTCAGTGCTTTAGCGGTTATGATAATTTGCAAAGGCGATTTCATAAATCTCATCTAGGGTTGGCAATTACACAACTAAAAATAGTTGGTGCTGATGTTGGTACTGGTGGTACATCCTTTAGAGATTATCTAGCTAAATACGAACGGGAAGAAGCGCCTCTGTTTCCAGGTTTAGAAGATATTCTCTAATTGCATCAGAGTGTTAGTTATTTGTGAAAAACATGGAATTTTTGAGGTTGCGAGATGTAGGATAATATGTCTGGACGCTAAATAATCATCGAATGATAAATTTGCAATTTCCTAATGATTGGCAGAAAGTACTAGCTGAAGAATTTAAACAACCTTACTTTACTAAACTTCAATATTTTCTAGTAAGTGAAAGGTTATCTTATACTATCTATCCAGCTAAAGAAGAGACATTTTCTGCTTTTGAACTGACACCTTACGACCAAGTAAAAGTCGTATTGCTGGGACGAGATCCATATCACAATGAAAACCAAGCACATGGTTTATGTTTTTCAGTAAGACCAGGGGTAAAACCACCTCCATCACTTGGCAACATATTTAAAGAACTTAAACAAGATATTGGATTTGAAACCCCAAACAATGGCTATCTTGTAACATGGGCTAAACAAGGTATATTAATGTTAAATACAGTACTAAGTGTCAGAGCAGGCATGGCAAATTCCCATAAAAATAAGGGTTGGGAAACTTTTATAGATGTGGTAATTAGTAAAATTAGCCAGAAACCTGCACCTGTGATCTTTGTGCTGTGGGGTAAGGATGCACAAAAGAAATTAAAGCTGATAGATACTAACAAAAATATCATAATTCAATCAGCACATCCTTCACCACTTTCTGCTCACAATGGTTTTTTTGGCAGCAAGCCCTTTTCAGCTATTAATTCTGCATTAATTTCTTATGGACAATCAGAAATTAATTGGCAAATACCAAATATTTAAAAATTAAATACTTTATTAAAGATAAAGAAAACTATGAGCGAGTACCAGTATTACGAATTCCAGGCATTAGACCGACCATTAACTGCATCAGAACAAGCATATATAAGTAGTTTATCTAGTCGGGTACAACTGAGTGCAACAAACGCAATTTTTACCTACAGCTATGGAGACTTTCGAGGTGAACCCAAGGAAGTTCTAGAAAAGTGTTTCGACATCATGTTATACATGGCGAATTGGGGAACGCGACAATTAATGTTTCGTTTCCCTAAAACAGTGGTTGCTCCATCAGTTTTTGAACCTTATTGTTTACCTGATAAAATTACTGTATCAAGTAGCAAAAATTATGTAATTGTAGATATCAGTATCCAGGATGAAGGATATGGAGATTGGATAGAACCAGAGGGATGGCTAGCGAAGTTAGTGCAATTGCGTGATGATATTTTGCAAGGAGATTACCAAGTTTTCTATCTGGCTTGGTTAAAAGCAGCTTCAATAGCAATTGAAGAAGGGGAAGATGAAGAAGATTTAGTTGAACCACCTGTCCCAGCCAACTTGAAAAAGCTACCTGATGCGATTGGGACTTTTATAGAGTTATTTGATATTGACCAGGATTTAATTGCATCGGCATCTCAAGTGAGTATTGATAAAAAAGAAAATACTGAACCCATAAAAGAGTGGATTACAGCTTTGTCATCAGAGGAAAAAGACTATTTTCTTTTGAAATTGGCAACAGGTGAAATTAATGTTGGAATACAACTTATAAACCGACTGCGCGAACTATTTAAAATTCCCAAAAGTGATAGCAATTATGATACTCACAGACGCTCATTCTCCCAGTTACTAGAAAATGCTAATGAGCAAATGCAACAGCGTCAGCAACCAGAAAAATTAGCAGCACAACAGGAAAAAATCCGCAAGTTAGAAGTTCTAGCTAAAAATCAACATAAAGTATGGTCAGATATATATAAGTTACTTGAATTCAAGCAATCCAAAACTTATGACCAAGCAGTTGCACATCTAGTTGACTTACGGAAATTGGCTGAATATCAAGGAAAGCTAGAGGAGTTCAAAGCTTCTATTAAGCAGATGCAAAAAAATTATAGCACCCGGACTGGATTGCTATCGCGCCTGAAAAAAGTTGGATTATTGTAAATTCTCTAAGTGTACAATTTTTCTTTTCTGACACGGTGCTGCCGATTACCAAGAAGGGGGGAAAAGGAAAGGGGGAAAGGGCAATATACAAAGAACTTTTTACATTCATGGTATGAAGCCCACTTCGGCTACGCTCAGTGCATCGCCTATTTTTAAATAGGTCGAATAAAAATAGACCACCCTGCGACGAACGCATCGACACAAACCGCTTTCCAAGTGGAAGATTCTAAATCCTTGACTGGTATATGGGTTTCTTTTTGGGGACGGACGAGTAACACTCTTGGTACAACACCACCATCAGCGTCGTAGATACTATGTGTCGGAATTGACACAGCAGCATGACCAGACTTGGTGTTAACCATCAGTTTCCCCTGGTACATACTGGCAAACTCCAACATCTCTTCAGCAGTTCTGATGTTGTTCTTCTGGGTGCGTTCCACTTTCAAGTAGTTGGTCACGCTGCCAGTTGCCGAGTGTGTATAAACTGCTTCCTGGCTCTCAACAGTAAACCGTTCAGCGCGTAAAGTCTCTACACCCATCTCATAGATTCCTGCGGCTAGCGCTGCTTCAATTTGCTGACTTAGCAATAACTCAAAACGCTCGAAAATGATGTTCTGCATATTGATGCGTAAAGCCAGCAGCCGATTTAGGAATTGACGTAGGGGTGGGAGGTCGATTTTCATCCCGCCTTCATGAGAGGTTAAGCCCAGTCCAGTCATTTGCTCGAACTTTCCTAAAGGCACTTCATAAAATCGACCTTGGTATATTTGTCTGAATAACTCATACAGCGCGTGTTCTGCATAGTTCGACTCCAGATTATCTTTAGCCTCAAATATCCCATTGCCACCTGTCTGCCGTTGACCACGAGTAAGAGCGCCCAAGCTATCCAGCCTTCGGGCAATGGTTGAGATAAAGCGGCGTTCACCGATGACGTTAGTGGTAACAGGTCGGAACACGGGTGCTGATGCTTGGTTTGTGCGGTGCGATCGCCCAAGTCCTTGAATTGCGTTGTCTGCTCTCCAGCCGGCTTCTAAAAGATAGTGCGATCGCCTACGACGATTCACAGCGTTAAGGTCAGCATGGTAACTGCGACCAGTACCACCAGCATCAGAGAAGATGAGAATTTGTTTCTCGTCCGCCATGAATGCAGCAGTTTCAGCAATGTTAGCGCCGGAACCACGCGAATCAACAAACAAACGCCCGGAATCATCCTTGAGAACTCGTTTACTGCGACCAGTTACTTCAGCAACTTGCTTGTGACCGAAGTGCCACAGCAATTGTTCTAATGCACCAGGAATTGGATCAAGACTTACTAACTTATCGACTAAGGCATCTCTCAAAGCTACGGCTTCAATAGAAATAACTGGAGAGCCATCGGCATCAAAGACTGGCTCGGATCTTTCTTCTCCATCCTCGCCAGAATGAATGGAATGCAGATGAATGGGGAAAGCACTCATCAAATAATCCATAACATATTCCCGTGGAGTCAGATCAAGATTGAGATCCTGCCATTCTTCGGGTGCAACTTCATTGAGTCGGCGTTTAAGCAACTCCTCATTAGTTGATACAATTTGAATAACAATGGCGTTACTTGCAGCTAAATCCTCTTCAATTGCTTTAATTAACTGTGGACACTTGATGCCAGTCAACAGTCAACAGATGATTGAAGAATCTTTGCTTGTGCGACTCGAACTGAGACACCGCGCTCATCTTTGCAGCACGGTTGTAAGTCTTGTCACCAGAGATGTTACAAGTTTCCAGGGCTTTGTCTAAATTATGGTGAATAACTTGAAAAGCATCAGAATAGCTGTTATAACTCTGTTCCTGCGTCGGCGTTAACTCAATTTCGAGAGTCTGATACTCAACTCCCTCGAATGAAAGACTCCGCGCCAGATACAGTCCCAAAGCCTTGAGATCCCTGGCTACGACTTCCATCGCGGCGATACCACCGCCCTCAATGGATTCCACAAAATCCTCACGGGAGGTGAAAGGGAAATCTCCAGTCTGCCAAAGCCCCAGACGATTTGCATAAGATAGGTTAGAAACCTTCGTCGCTCCAGTTGCTGATACGTAGATAACCCGTGCCTGCGGTAATGCGTTTTGCAACCTCAGCCCAACAATGCCTTGCTGGGATACTGCAACCATACCCAGTTTGCCCTCTTGAGCCATTGCATTCCCCATACTGTGGCACTCGTCAAAAGCGATCGCTCCCTCAAAGTCCTTGCCAGCCCACTCAACGATTTGCTTAAGCCGACTTTTACCGTTCTTTTGAGAACGTAGAGTTGAGTACGTGGAGAACAGAATGCCTTGGGTGAAGGGAATTGGATCGCCAAGCTTAATGTTGCTCAGGTCAATGATATCTTTTTCACTACCTCCGAGCGCACACCAGTCTCTACGGGCATCTTCAATTAAGGCAGAACTTTTGGATACCCAAATGGCTTTTCTTCGTCCCTGACACCAGTTGTCGAGGATGATTCCTGCACATTGTCTTCCTTTCCCCGCACCTGTCCCATCGCCAAGAAACCAGCCACGCCGAAATTTTACGGCATTTTCTTCGCCTTGAGCCGCTACAGTCACATTATCCCATGAATCATCGACAATATAAGACCCAGACAGAAATTCACAGTGAGCCTGACCTGCGTAAATAACGCTTTCAAGTTGTGCCTCTGACAACAAACCTTGTGTGATAATCTTGCCAGGAAGATGCGGTTTATAAGTTGGTGGTGGTGGCGAGACAAGTGCTAGGGCTGCACTCTCACAAAGCAGCGAGGGATGAGGTAAAGCATCTTTAATTCTGATTCGCTGTGGGCGATATGTTTCGTATAGGGTGTCTTTCAAACCCTCACTAGCCGTCCACTCGATAACCTCATATTCCAGCACTACTACGTCGTCTGGAAGAAAGGAGACTGTTTCTGGTTGTGCAACTGTAGTACGTTTTGGCAATTGAACAACAATTGCCTTCGCAGCAGCTTTGACTTTTTCTGAGCGTTCCCACGAAGATCGTCCAGGCAACTGCTCAATTAGTGCCAGTATTTCAGGCAGATTTAAAGTTTCAGTAATGCAAGGAATTTCGCTGGAGTCAGGCGGGACTTTATCAATTACCGTAATCCGGGTTTCCATCGTCGTCCCGTGTTTGGAGTACACCTTGCCGTTGCCCCAACAGATAGTAGAACTCGCGCAAAATCCTGCCACTTAAGGAAAGTCTCTCGCCAGCTTGGGTTAGCCGGAGAGAACCAGTTGGCTGTGATTGTTACCAGGCGTCCACCGTCAGACAGTCTTTGCAATGCCGAGTTGATGTGGCGAGGAGTTGCGTCGGGGTTGCGACTGTTGATTTTGGGAGATGCGGAGAAAGGTGGATTCATCAGCACAACTGAGGGCTGAGTTTTACCAGCTAGGTAATCGTTAATCTGTTCCGCGTTTACTGAGAATAATGGTGTACCAGGGAATAATCGCCGCAGAATCTTAGTTCTGCCCTCTGCCAATTCGTTGAGCATGAGACTCGCGCCTTGAAGTTTAGCGAACTGAGCCAGTATTCCAGTACCAGCACTGGGTTCAAGCACTAAATCATCAGAAGTGACTTGTCCAGCCATTGCCACCAAGCATGCTAATGGTAGTGGAGTTGAAAACTGCTGAAGCTGAATTTGCTCCTGGGTACGGCGGCTGTGTGTGGGGCAAAGGGATTTGAGCAGTTGCAATTGCTCTAAGGGATTTTCTGAGAGTCCCTTTTGTCGCAGGTACAAAATTGCCGCCAGTTCCACAGCTTCGTAAGCATCTTTCCACTGCCATGTGCCCTCTGCCGCAGTACCGTGAAAGTGGCGATTCATTTGGGCTTGAACAGTTTTCGTGTTCAGGGGGCGATTCTCAAGTAGTGTTTTCAAAAGCTCTTGACCAACACTTAATATTGATTGCCCATAATCTAATACTGTTTGAAAGTCGAACAGAAAACCTTGGGTAAAAAGTTGCTGTACCATTGCATTACTCACAACATTATTTTTTCACTATTGCTATGGCGAAGCCTTTATCTTATTAATAAATGAGGCAATTATTGCCTCATTTAAACTTTTTAATATTCAGATATTTATTCTTCGGTGATCGAACGAGAATTAAAAAGCGAATTAAGCAGTTTTACGCGGTCTACCTGGCTTGCGCTTGCCTGAAGACTTTACATCAGCCTTTTTAGTTTTCGGTGAATTGTTGGCAGCATTGTTAGCTTTGCTTGAACAAGTAGTACGTTTTGGTTGTGGTGAAATTTCTTTAACTGGAGGCAGTAATCTCAATGTAGGGAATGAGAGAATAACTGCTTCGTTACTGGTATGATGAACAGCTTCATCCTCTAGTGTCCAAGGATCTGGCAACTTTTCAAAAGTCCGAGCTTGTGGTGTGATTACTTCTGATACTGATGGGATTGTAGAAGCGGCTATATTTCCATTGCTAACTGAAACCACATTACTAGTGTAAGCAGCCGATACAAATAGTCCGTTAATGAACTGGAACATAACGAGACTAACAAATGCCCAAAAGATAGCTACGATTGTCAAAGTGAGTAGAGATTGTATATCCATGATTATTTCTCAACTAAGTATTTGTAATTTTCAACTGGTCTACGGAAAGCGTTTTTAAGCCTTGTTCAAATGTGAAGCGGATTTGAACACATACTCTCTTCAAGAGAGGACTTCACTCTAAATTTAGCGTAGCGTCTCTCTGATTTGACTCAGCTACATTTCTTCGTTATTTTAAAGCTTATTTATAAAATAAAGCAGTTTTTAGTATTTACCTATTTGAAGATTTAAAGTATTATAGTTATAAATTTGTTGGTTCTTCAGTACCTGTTATGCCAAATTATTAGTTAAACATCAAAATTTGGCTTAAAAAATAGGGTTAAAAGCCAAAATTATTGCTAAAATCCTAAAATGTTAGCAAATAATGCTAATTATGTTGATAAATAAGGCTTTCAGGGTTTTACAAAGGAGTTTAGCATAGTAAGTACTGAAGAGCCAATTTGTTTGACAAACATAAATATGGGGTTAAGTCTATAGTTAAGATTTAATTTATTAGCTAATTGTTGAGATAAAATATTTTACTCAAACGAAAAATAAAAGTAGCCCTCACAATTAATTGAAAGTATGCCCAGCCCAACTACCGACTTAGTTCACTCCTACCTCAAAGAAATCGGACGCTACCCTCTGCTAACTCCTGAACAAGAGATTACAAATGCTAGGCTTGTACAGCAGATGATGGCGATTGAAGAACAGCGCTCAAGCCTCGCACTTGAACTAAACCGACAACCAACTGCAAGAGAATTAGCTACCTCCCTTGGGCAAAGTGAAGCTGAAGTACAGTCAATCATTCAACAAGGTCAAAAAGCTAAAGAGAAAATGGTGACAGCTAACCTACGGTTGGTGGTTTCTGTTGCCAAAAAATACCAGAACCACAATTTAGATTTTCTCGATTTGCTCCAAGAAGGGGCACTAGGTTTACAAAAGGGAATCGAAAAGTTTGATCCCAACCGAGGCTATAAACTATCGACCTACGTTTATTGGTGGATTAAGCAGTCAATAACACGGGCGATTGGAGAAAAATCTCGCACTATCCGTCTGCCAATCCATATCAACGAGAAATTAAATAAAATCAGGAGAGTACAGCAGCAACTGTCTCAATCTTTGGGTCGTCCTCCAGTTGTAGCAGAAATTGCCGAATCCTTAAATGTATTACCCAATCAAATACGGGAATACCTTCAGGTTTCTCGCACTCCAGTCTCGCTAGAAATGCGAGTCGGGAATGAGCGTGAAACTGAACTAGCTGATATTTTACCGATGGGTGGTATTTCCCTAGATAAGCAAATTTCTCAAGAGCTTTTAGACCAAGACTTGAGCAATTTGCTGATGTTGCTCAATCCAAGGCAACGAGAAGTATTGACTCTACGTTTTGGATTGGAAGATAATCAAGAATTAACTTTGAGTCAAGTTGCAAAACGCCTAAATCAAAGCCCGGAAACAATTCGTAAGACTGAACATCTTGCTTTAAAAATTCTTCGTCGTAAGCAAAATGATATTAGAGAGTATCTTAATTAATCCTGATTAATTAAGGGTTGTTGCATTCTAGTTTCATTTATATAAGTCGAACTCGCTACTCCAAAGGCTGAGAGCAAACTGCGACTGCTGTTAAAGATGCCTTCAATTGTTGCTCTCAGGAGTGCGATCGCGTACCTGCCATGAACCGGTGGCATCGCCTCTGCTTAATCCCCGGCGAAAAACCTCACTGTTTCAATCAAATGATGCATGAATATATTGATAGTAGAAACTATCCTTATAAATAGAACACCGAAGAAAGAACCGATGCCCAGCAAAACTATTGAAGTCCGAGAGTACACCGTCAGAGCGCATAAGCGGGAGATTCATACCCGCGTTTTCAACTTCGTATGTGTAAAGTGCGAACAACCGACCCAAAGAGAAACCTTTGGAGTTCGACCGCTTTATTGTGAAACATGCCGTCCGCCACAAGCACCCAAGAAATCAGTAGTACCTCTCAAGAAGAGAAAACCCAGAGCTATGACTTATAGGAGTGACGAGGGTAAGCTAGGATAATTTTTTGTCAAAGATTGCTAGTCAGTGGTGGAGATTCAAATTCAAACTCAACCAATAAGCTTAGATTGTATTCTCCACCGTTAGCTGCGTGTTCAACTCAAAAGCTTATTTTTCCATCCCTGCATCAATCATTTTGGCTAAAGACTCTGTATTAAATCTCGTCAGCGATTCTGCTAACTGCTGAAAATATCGGTATTGCTCGTCTGCATACTCCCCTGGTTCTAATTCTAAAAGCTCACAAAATTTGAAGTAATCAACTTTCCAATTAAATTCAGCAATGCCATTGGCGAACTTTTCGGCTATTTGACGTGATTGAATGCTAGCTGTAGATGGTTGACCATTATGGTTGTAAATGCTGCCTAGTTCTGTCATCTTATTCGGTTAATAGTATATTTGTATTAAAAAGTATTTTAGTTCTCTCCGACGCTTAATGAAAGTAAGGCTCCCGGAAGCGTTTGGCAACATTTAAAACATAGCTGGTCTTTCTTTAGTCTTGCAGTAAAGGTACGTAGCCTTCTTGAACCGTAGGCATCACTCAAGGGCAAAATAGATAATTGAAAATATACATTTCCCCTGAAGATAGATTTATTCTGTATTCATCCCTGTCTTGTAGAAAATGATTTTGGTACACACAATGCCAAAGTTATTGTTCTTGCTGCCATAAATAAAGACATTGATAGCCATAGTAAATGACTATTATGGAAATACATTGCTGTAATTGCTGATGGAATAAAACCGATTACAGTGGCTTTCAGCATAGCTTGGCGAAGTGTATGACCTTGAGTCAACCCTAGAAAATAACCGTCTAGCGCATAAGCGACTGAGCCAAAACCCAAAACTGGTAACAGCCAAGGAATATAAGAACGTAAATTATTGATAATATCAGTATGATTGGTCAGCAATCTTAACAGTGATTCTGGGACACAAATAAATGCAGTAGCAAACATTAATCCTATAACTAAGCTACTGACTACAGAAGTTTGCAAGAGTTGTTTTAAAGAAGTAATATTTCCACTACCTTGAAAAATTCCAGCCAAGCTCTCAGTAGCGAATGCCAAGCCATCAATGAAATATGCTGCCAAGCTCACCAATTGCATAAGCAGGGTATTTGTCGCCAGAATTTCAGTTCCTAACATAGAACTGAGATTGCTAAACATCGCCATTGTCGAAATTAAAGCGAAAGTCCGAATAATAATTTCTCCATTCAGCATGAAAACTGATTTTAAAGCAGATAGGTTAAATACTTCCCCAATTGAAGCTTGTATTTGTTTAAATGAAATTGTTTGACAATATAGTAAAGTACCTACTATTAGCATCAGATACTGACTAGTGGCTGTCGCTAACCCAGCTCCTCTACTTGACCATCCCCACTGAACAATAAATAGATAATCAAGTAGTACATTTGCACAATTACTAATAGCTGAAAGCAACAAAACTTTACTACTTTGGGTTTGTCCAAGAAACCAACCAATCAAGACAAAGTTAATCAATGTTGCTGGGGCACCCCATATTAAAGCATTATAGAAATCAACACCAGAAGTTTTAACTTCTGGTGTAGCACTTAGAATTGCAAACCCTAATACTTGTAAAGGTTTTTGAAATATCAGGATGGCAAGTCCTAATATCAGCGCTAAAATTCCATGCTGTAAACTAATCAGTACTGCCGATTGGTTATCTTTACGCCCTATAGCCTGTGCAACCATTCCAGTTGTACCCATGCGTAAGAAACCGAATGTCCAATAAATATAATTGAATAAAATTGTTGCTATTGCTACACCTGCTAAATGACGAATCTCCGTTAAATGCCCTAAAAACATTACATCTATTAGTCCTGCTAACGGAACCATTAGATTTGAAAGAACATTTACAGATGCCAGTTTTAGAAAACTGCGGATGAATACTGAACGTTGAGCAAAGATAGACAAAATTAGTAAATCCCTTGACCAGAACAATGACCGAAACAATTCAAAATTCAAAATTCAAAATTGAAGAATAGCTCAGTAATTTTGAATTAATTAATTCAGGTACAAGCCCCTAAATTCATTTATGGAGAGAAAGATTTATAAACTTGTTGTTCAAGAAAGAGCATTTATGCATGGGGTATTAATTTTGAATTTTGAATTGATAATTTTGAATTCGAGCGAAGCGAGTGACCTACATTGGAGTTATTTTTTCGGCTTATCGGTCAGAATACCTTTCCTGTATTCTGACGACTGACGCATGTATTCTGATGGATAATTTTTAAAAATCATTATCCGTAAAGGGAACTATAGATGGTGAAAACCTTTTTAGCAATGGATAAAATTCTAACCTCGCCGCATAATCATCTGTTTGTGAGACTGATAGTTCAATTGTTTGCTGCTCTTTTTCATCAAAAAGCAATTGGATTTGATAATCTGTCCAGAATTGGTCGCCTAGCTCATCTTCTAAATCAAAAAGCCGTTGTTCATCACCCCATATATTCGACCAAAGGACTATCTTATTAGCCCGAAAATGGTTTTGACCTGTTGTATCTGCAATGACAAAATATGCTTCGACATTTAAATCAAATCCCAAATCATCGACCTCTACCTCTGCTATTTGACAGTTAACCACTATTAATGTATCGGGGTTAACGTTTACTACCTGCTCTTGGCGCTTTAATAATTCTTGTAGCACGAAATTAGGTAATAACTGGGAACTTTCCTCAAGTAAGAGTTTTTGAGTTTCTGGAGAGTAACGAGTTTTTAATTCTTGCGTGATTGAAGTTAAAATGTCTTCAGTAGCTAAATTGACAAGTATCTTTTTATCTGCGGAATTAAGAAAAGATCCCGGACTAAGCTCAATGCGTTTTTTAATTGGCATAGTTATCTAAAATTATTTTAATTTGAGCAGAGCATTCACAAATAAAGCTCAAAGTCAGTCAATCAAGAAACATCATCTCGGTTTCAGTTATCTGTTTTTAACAGGACGTGTCTAATAGCAATTGCACCATTTCAATCATAACTATAAATGACTGTGATTTGTGAGTCAAAAAAGATTCATGTGCTAATATTTAAAAATGCCACAGTGCTTGACCAATTAACGGATTGGTTGAGTAAGTAACGAGTAAATAAACTTTTAATAATGCCTATTTCCTCACTGGTCAAAATTGCAGCCAGACGTTCGGCATAACTTGGTCGATTGGGATTAGCAGCAAATAAACGCTTGATAAAATGCTCAGAGATGTGCATTGGTGTCAAATACTGTTCGATAATCACTTGTACGTAGTGTCCATTTGAAGCAAAAGCGTGACGCAAATCATCAGCATCCCAGTTAAGCATGGGGTCAGAGGCATCTGTATAAATAGCTTCTTCCGCTAAAACTAATCGCTCATACAATTGGGCATCGAGATTTTGGCTGGGCAGTAACCGGTAAAACCTTTGGGTATGGCGAGGTACTGTCTCAGCTAAAATAAGCTTGACTGAGCGCGGGATCAATTGACCTAAAATTTGAGCAGCAAGTCCCTTATCTAATTCCGAGGCTAGTACATTGCGCCCAATAATAGAGTCAAACTGTACATTTGGTGCAAGAGATGTCAGCATAGCAGGTATCTGTGCAACAGATGCAGTAAAAACTATTGGTCGCATTGTTTCAGGAAGTGCCGCAGCAAGTTCATTTAAAGCATTGGCATCAGAACTATTGCGGACACAGGCATAAACCCCGCCTTCAGGAACTTGCCGGATTGCTTCCCAAGTAAGTAAACCAGTGGCAGCATTTAAATCTAATACTAAGTGATGGCGTTGTAATTGAGCGAAAGTGAAAATGCGCTCGCGCACAGATGCTAATTGTGTGCTTACCTGAGAAAGTGTGCGTTGTAACCAGCGCTCATCTCCTCGGTCAACAGTTCCATAAGTCATAACTTCCACTGGTGCAACACCAATACCTTCTACTATTGCAGCAAGTTGAGCTTCCCGACGACGTGCCACTTGTGTTGCGATTTGGTGTTCATAACCTTGGGTTGATGGTTGGTAAAACAATTGACCTTGCAAGCTGGTGGGTAAATATTGCTGTTCTACCCAATGATCTCGATAAGCGTGAGGATAGAGATAACCCGCAGAATGCCCAAAACCTTTTTGATCGCGATTAGCATCTTTAAGATGAGTGGGAACTTCTGCAACATTTTCAATTTCTACTGCGGCTAAAGCATCAAAAAAGCCCATAATGCTATTGGATTTTGGTGCAGTCGCTAAATAAATTACTGCCTGTGCCAAATGATAACGTCCTTCCGGCATTCCCACGCGATCAAAGGCTTCGGCACAGGCATTTGTAACGATAACTGCTTGTGGGTCAGCCAATCCGACATCTTCACTGGCAAGAATTAACATCCGACGGAAAATGAAACGGGGGTCTTCACCTGCATAAACCATTTTGGCCAGCCAATAGAGTGCTGCATCTGGGTCAGAACCCCGTAAGCTTTTGATAAAAGCACTGATGGTATCAAAATGGGCATCCCCTTCTTTGTCGTATAAAACAGCACGCTGCTGAATAGATTCTTCTGCCACTGCTAGAGGGATATGAATAACACCTGTAGCATCGGGAGGTGTAGTCTCTACAGCCAGTTGCAAAGCATTCAATAATGAACGAGCATCACCATTGGCAACATTAACTAGATGAGCTAAAGCATCTGCGTCAATTTGTACTGTTAAGTTCCCATAACCGCGTTCCGAATCAGCTAGTGTTTGCTCAATAATTTTGTATAAATCTTTATCAGTTAATTGCTGAAGTTGAAAAATCCGCGAACGGCTGACAAGTGCCTTATTGACCTCAAAAAAAGGATTTTCCGTGGTAGCACCAACGAGAATGATTGTACCATTCTCTACCCAAGGCAATAAGGCATCCTGCTGAGACTTGTTAAAACGATGGACTTCATCGACAAAAAGAATAGTTCGTTGATTATGAAACTTGCGCTGTTGTTGGGCTATTTCAATTGCGGCTCGAATTTCTTTAACTCCTGAGAGTACAGCATTGATAGCGATGAAGTGAGCGCGGGTGGTGTTGGCAATAACACGGGCTAGAGTAGTCTTTCCAGTCCCTGGTGGCCCAGAAAAGATTAAGGAAGACAGTTGATCCAAACTAATAGCACGCCGCAATAGCCTTCCTTGCCCGATAATATGCTCTTGACCAATAAATTCATCAAGTGTCCGTGGACGCATCCGAGCCGCTAGGGGTGCTTCTTTTTCAGTTATTTTTGCAAGATGCTGAGCAAATAAATCCATTATTTAATACGTCGAGAGGAGGTGGAGCGGGAAGTGATAATTATCGAGTAGCCTTTTGCCAGTAGACCTTGAGCGATGGCAAACCCAATCCCTCGGTTTCCACCTGTGACTAATGCCCATTTGTCTTGTGTAGATTCCATGTTATGTTCGACCTTGTGTTAAGAATGCTTGCTTTTGTTAAATCAGAGAATAGCAATTCGTTGGTTTGTGTGCCGTGATTAATTGAAATTTCGATACCAATATCTTAGCCAAAAGAAGAGGGTGAAGAGATAGGGCGCTCTGTAGTAGAATTATTGTCTATCACAACGACAACTCAAACGCTACAATTCGCCCATGCTATTTAAGTGGGATACAGTCCCAAGAGGAAATAAAGGCAGTTTAAGCGTAAGCTAAAAATAAAAGACTTGGGTGCTATGTCGATTCCAGGAATTTCTGAAGCAATAATACGTCATAACTCCAACGCTTCATCCTACAGTCGGGGTGAAGAATATTACCGTAGGGGTGCGATCGCTGATCTCAAAAAACGAGGTAATCTGATTCAAGCAGAGGTAGAAGGTGGCGAAATTACACCATATGAAGTCAGTATTCGTTTTGATGCAGGTGGAATTACCTCAGCAAGTTGTACTTGCCCTTATGATTATGATGGTTGGTGCAAACATATCGTTGCCACCTTATTAAGCTGTTCGCGTCAATCAGAGATCATTGAAGAACGTCCAACGCTAGGACAATTATTAAATCGCCTTGATATTCTTCAAACTCAGCGATTACTGCAAGAACTGGTGGAAAATAGACCAGAACTAATTGATGATATTGATGAGTTTGTAAGTTTGATAGACTTGCCAAAACCGCAAACAAAACAGCCTTCTACCCGTCAAAGCAAAATTGACATATCACCTTTTCGCTCTCATGTCTTGCGGATTTTGCGGGATGGATTGAAAGAATTAGAGTATGGTTCAGAAGAAGACCCATTTACAGATGATTTGCTAGCTGTAATTGAGAAAGCACGGGAGTTAGCAGAAAATGAAGATGGCAATAATGCGATCGCAATTCTCGAAACTATTACCGAAACTTATGCCCAAGAATGGGACGAGTTGCTAGATTACGGTGGAGACAGTTATTCCATCGCAGAACCTCTTGATAGCGCGTGGACAGAAGCAATTTTGTGTGCAGAAATGTCTACAGGAGAAATAGTAGATTTGCAGTTGATGTTGGAATCATGGCAAGACGAAATCAGTGCAGACTTTAGTATGAGTTTAGAAGCATTGCGTCAAGGTTGGGATTATGAACCACTGCAACAAATTATGCAAGGAGATGATACCGCAGAACTTTGGGAAAATGAACGACCAAGCTATGCTGATAATTTAGCATTGATTCGCTTGCAAATTCTTGAACGTCAAAATCGTTACACAGAGTATTTAAATCTAGCTTTAGCAGAAGAAATGACTCTGCAATACCTGACGCAATTAGCAGCTTTGGGAAGAGTAGAAGAAGCCATGTCTGCGGCTAAAATCCTGATGGAAAAAGCAGAAGAGGGTTTTGCCTTGGCAAAAATCTTGCGAGAAGATGGGTATTTGGTTGAAGCGTTAGAAATATGTCTTGCTGGTATAAATTTAACAGGTAACTGTTTATATGAATTTGCTACTTGGACAAGTGATTTAGCCCAAGGATTAGAAGATAATGCCACTGCCTTAACTGCCAGCATCATTGCTTTTAAAATCAGACCATCGTTTCGAGACTATGGTAGGATTCAAGACTATGCAGGAGAAACTTGGTTGACGCTCAAACAAAATTTACTGCAAACACTGCGAGATCAGCCAGATTGGGGAATACGAGAAGCTCAAGTTGATATTTTCCTCCATGAAGGATTAATTGATGATGCAATTAAAACAGTAGAGAGAGATACTTACTATGATTCCAAACTGGTTCATCGAGTCATGGATGCAGCAGTTGACCATCGTCCAAATTGGGTAATTGATAACGCTCGCAGACGGGCAGAACCAATTATGGAACAAGGAAAAGCTGACCGTTATGACGCTGCGGTTAGTTGGCTCAAGAAAGTCAAGGCTGCTTATATTCAACTAGGACAAAAAGCTGAATGGTGTGTTTATCGCTCACAACTAGAAGCGGCTCATGGACGTAAACGTAAATTAATGGAATTATTCAAAGAACTGAATAAATAATATGATTAATTTGGATAATGATACCACAAAACTGCAAACAAAACTCGCCCATATATACTTCGAGTTACATCCTTCCTTACAAAAAATTATTCAGTTATTTTCGGTAATTTATGCACCGATAGACAAAAATTCATTCGTAAGTTGTATTAGCAAGACTGGCGCTTTAGATGAAAACAATAAACTTTGGGTTACTAAAACCCTTAGTTCCCAGATTGATAAATTGTTAAAAGCAGGTTTGTTAGTACAGTCAAGTAGACAAGGTACTGAATGTCATCCGTTACTCACAGAAATTGCTACTCGCCATGCTGTACAAACCGGACAGTTTGAAATCCTCGTTACAGCAGTAGAGGAGAAGCTACCAATACGTACTCACTGGAACAGGGATTCTCGGATATTCTACAGTTTACGCCAGTGTATCAGAGAAATCCGCATTGGTATTTATCGTCAAGACCTTAGTCTTATTAATCAGCAAATTGAAGATTACCAGAAGTACGCTGATAGCGAAGAAAAAATAGTAATAGAAAATATCTTTGAGCAGATATACAATAATCCATTTGATGCAGATTGGTTTAACACCCTTCCACTTGAATTATATGAAAGTGGCATATCAAGTATTCTTTTCAATTCAGCCTTAAAATTATCCGCTTCTGAAGATGTGTTGACGCTGTTAGAAGAAGAATGCGCTACACCTGGAAAACATTGCTCAGATTATCTACATCTGATTTTGACAGAACAACTGCTGTTACAGGGTTGTACCCAAGAAGCACAAGAAAGTCTGGAGCGTATATCGAATGAATATCAAAATAACGCTGCTATCTTTTGGGGTTGGTTAAGTTTTCTACGGGGTGAAAATGAACAAGCCATAAAATATTATACAGATGCCCTGAAAGCGATCAAAAAGGCTACAGGCAAACGCCAAATATATTTCAATACAATTGGGGGCTTATTTTTTATCCTCGCACTTTTAAAAGATGGTTCAGCACAACGCCTCCGAGAAGCAGAAGAGTACACCAGTTTGATGTCCCGCCAATCAGATCATTGGCTCAGGTTCACTTATGGCAGACTGAACATGGTACTGCAAATTCACCTTGGTGATATTACCCAAAAACAATTTGTAGTCAGCGGTCATATTTCTTCCGTGGAAGAAGAAAATAGCTTACAAACATTGTTTTGTTCACTATGCCTTTACTGGATGGATGCAGAAAGTGCTAAAAAACGCTTACCTAATTTACTAGAACCACTATATCGGCGATCGCTTGCCTCTGGTTATCACTGGTTGGCAATGGAAACCGCCGAACTCCTATCTCGGCTAAAACCTAGCAGTAACTATAATCAACTTGCTCCCGCACTGCGAGAAGATAGCAATATTCAAACCATCGTAGACTTAATTCGACCCCAAGAAGGTTGGGAAATGTGCCTCAATGCCTTGGCAAATCTCCAATCAAAATCACAAACATCCCTAAAACCAGAATCGGAACTACGTTTAGCATGGTTCATAACCTTCTATCCCAGCAGATGTGTCTTGCAACCACGAGAACAAAAAGTGAATGCCAAAGGGGAATGGAGTAAAGGTCGCCCCATAGCCCTCAAGCGTCTGAACAGTGCATTATCTGAGTTTGATTACATCACACCCCAAGATATGCGGGTATGTAGTTGTATTGAAACATATAATGATGGCTCTTATTACGGGAAAGTTGATTATACCTTCGGTGAAAAAGCCATCTCTGCTTTAATTGGACACCCGTTGGTTTTTTGGGAAGATACACCCACTATTCGTGTAGAAATTGTCAAGGGAGAACCGGAACTACTGGTTAAAAAGGGGAAACAAGATCGTCTCACCTTGGAATTTTCTCCCAAATTACCAGAATCACAAAATATTCTGCATATCAAAGAAACCCCAACTCGGATCAAAGTCATTGAAATTACTGCTGAACACCGCCGCATCGCCGAGATTCTTGGTAAGGAAAATAAATTAAACGTGCCTGCGATCGCCGAAAAGCAAGTTTTGGCAGCGATTAATGCCGTCTCTGGAATAGTTACCGTACATTCTGATATTGGCGGCGGACTTGAAGGTGCAGAAGAAGTACCCGCCCTGACTCTACCCCATATTCACCTTTTACCTGCCAATGTCGGCTTGAAAATCAGCCTTTTGTCGCGCCCCTTTGCCCAAGGTGGTCCCTACTATCGTCCTGGTACAGGTGGTGAAACTGTAATTGCCGAGATTGACGGGAAACGTCTGCAAACCAGACGAAATCTACCTGAAGAGAAACAGCTTGCTAAAGCCGCCATCAAAGCCTGTCCCACCTTGACGCGGACTGAAGAACAAGATTGTGAATGGGTTATAGCTGACCCAGAAGACTGTTTAGAATTGCTGCTAGAACTGCAAGCACTGGGAAGTAACGTAGTCATAGAATGGCCACAAGGAGAAAAACTGCGTGTTAGCCACAATGCCGACTTGAAAGACTTTAATTTATCAATTCAACGTCAGCAAGACTGGTTTGCAGCAACTGGGGAGTTGAAATTGAATAACGACCTAGTGCTGGATATGCAGCAACTACTAGAACTATTAGAGAAAACGCCCAGCCGTTTCATCCCCCTTGGTGATGGTCAATTTCTGGCTTTAACTCAAGCTTTTCGGAAACGCCTCGACGAATTACGGATGTTTTCGGAAAAGCATAGTAAAGGTATTCGTTTTCACCCCTTGGCAACATTAGGGTTAGAAGATTTTGTCGATGAGGTAGGTAAAGTAAAAGCAGATAAACATTGGAAGGCACATAGAGAGCGGCTTAAGGAGGTGCAAAACCTCCAGCCGGAACTGCCATCTACGCTTCAAGCAGAACTACGTGACTACCAGATGGAGGGTTTTTGTTGGCTGGCGCGTCTGGCACATTGGGGTGTAGGTGCTTGTTTGGCAGACCAAATGGGACTTGGTAAGACCTTGCAAGCATTGGCTGTGATCCTCAGAAATGCCCATGAAGGGCCAACCCTAATTATTGCCCCCACCTCTGTGTGTATGAATTGGGTGAGTGAAGCGCAGAAGTTTGCCCCAACCCTAAATATTATTCAATTTTCTGGTGCTAACCGCCAAAAATTACTTTCTGGTTTACAACCGTTGGATACGTTGGTTTGCAGCTATGGTTTATTACAGCAGGAAGAAGTAGCGCAAATGCTTTCTCTTGTACAGTGGCAAACTATTGTGCTAGATGAAGCCCAGGCGATTAAAAATATGACCACTAAACGTTCTCAGGCAGCCATGAACCTCAAATCTAATTTTAAGTTGCTGACTACTGGGACTCCGATTGAGAATCACCTGGGTGAGTTGTGGAATTTGTTCCGCTTTATTAATCCTGGGTTATTGGGTTCTTTTGAAAGCTTCAATCAACGCCTTGCTACCCCCATTGAAAAATATCAGGATAAACTTGCACGTAATAAACTCAAAAAACTGATTCAACCATTTCTGTTGCGGCGGACAAAAAATCAGGTATTAGAAGAGTTACCATCTCGTACCGAAATTCTGTTGCATGTAGAGTTAAGTCGAGAGGAAAAGGCGTTCTATGAAGCGTTGCGCCGCCAGGCAATATCTAAACTTACCGAAACTGATGCAGAAGCAGGAAAGAAACATTTGCAGGTTTTGGCTGAGATTATGAAACTGCGTCGCGCTTGCTGTAATCCCAGCCTCGTTATACCTGATACTCAATTACCCAGTTCCAAGTTGCAACTTTTTGGTGAGGTGCTGGGTGAACTGCTGGAAAATCGTCATAAGGCGTTGGTGTTTAGTCAATTTGTTGACCATTTGCACATTATTAGAGATTATCTGGAGCAGCAAGGTATTAATTATCAATATTTAGATGGCAGTACTTCAGTGGCAGAGCGGAAAAAACGGGTGGATGCATTTCAAGCTGGTTCAGGAGATGTATTTCTAATTAGTCTCAAGGCAGGGGGTACAGGACTGAATCTAACTGCTGCTGATTATGTGATTCATACAGACCCTTGGTGGAATCCCGCCGTGGAAGACCAAGCCTCAGACCGCGCCCATCGCATTGGGCAACAACGCCCTGTTACCATTTATCGTCTAGTAGCAAAGGATACTATAGAAGAAAAGATTGTGCAATTGCACCACCACAAGCGAGATTTGGCAGACAGCCTGTTGGAAGGTACTGATATTAGTGGCAAGATATCAACGGAAGCCTTGTTACAGCTGATTAGTGAAGGTTAAGGCATTTACCAAGGCTTTTTTGACAATAATCGCTTATTCAGTAAGTTGCTTTTATCTGACTTGAGCGAGCGCAAAACTTGTTGCGCCATAATTATTACCTGGAAATAAGGTTTTGGCACGGTGATGCCTAACCGCCCAATTCAAATTATAGAGGGATTTAATCATGATGCAAGACGATGAAATACTTAACGTTATATTAATACTGGCTATATTTCTGGCAATTAGGAATTAGTTGGAAATAAATACTAAGAGAGCGGAAATTATGCAAGTGTGTCTGGTTACAGGTGGTAATTCTGGTGTAGGTTTAATGACGGCTATAGGTTTAGCCAGATTAGGCAATCATGTATTTATTGCCTGTCGTTCGGCAAATAAAGCCGCAAAAGCTATAGACTACATCCGCCAAATCACCGGAAATGAAAATGTGAAATTTTTACCTCTCGATCTAGCTTCTTTAGATTCAGTTCGTAAGTGTGTAAAACTATTTAATGGCTACAAGTTGCCATTACATATATTAGTCAATAATGCGGGGATATTCAACAACAGAGGTACAACCAAAGAAGGTTTTGAACTGATTTGGGGAACGAACTATTTAGGCCATTTTTTGCTGACTTATTTATTACTAGAAAAGTTGCAAAAATCTGCTCCTAGCCGCATTATTATGTTAGCATCAGATTTGGCATTATCTCCAAGTGGTATTGACTGGAATTTATTAGTTAAAAAAACACCTTTAAATTTCTTAAAATTATATGCCGTTTCAAAACTCTCTTTATTGCTTTTAACAAGAGAACTTTCTGTGCGATTAAATAATTCTCAAGTCACTGTTAACGCCATACATCCAGGCTTTGTACAATCAAATATTACTAGATGGCATCGTCTCAGTAAATATTTAGGTTTAGGTATTTCTTCGGAAGCCGGAGCATATAGTACCCTTGTTTGTGCTATTTCCCCAGATTATCAAAATATTAGTGGAAAATTTTTAAATAGTCACGCTCAAGAAATTATATTACCTGAAATAGTACAAAATCAAGAATTATCACAGCAATTATGGGAATGTAGTTTATTATGGGCTGGTTGCAACCAACAGCAGAATACAAAGAAAATTAATTATGATGGTACTGATGAAATATGGGGGCCAAATTCTCTAACTTTAAGCAGTAACGAAATAGCTGAGATTACCCAATATATTTTTGATAATGTTATTCTAAAGATGCCAATAAAAATATTATTAAAACAGGTAGTTAAATCATTTATTAGATTTGATATTGGTTCGTTATTAATTATATTGCTTCAAGTGTTTACCAGATGTTTTTACATGGAAAGACATTTAGATTCACCTGTAATTTTGCAATTATGTGAAGATAAAAACTTATTAGAGAGGCTTAATGCTCATTTAGGGGATAAATTAGTATTATGGCGGTCAGAACTATGGGTAAATTATCCCGCCCAGCAATTAATTCCTTTTTGGCATCAAGACTCTTATTCTAAACTCTTGGAAGGAGATGGTAAAACTATCAATGCATATATAGCTTTGACAGAAGTTAATGAAGATAATGGATTTGAGTATATACCTAATATTTACTTAAAAAGTTGCCAAATAAAAGGAACCGATCCTTTTAGTGGAAATAACTTTTTTGAAATCACTGATGAAGTTGCAAAAAAAGCTATTCCTGTAGTGTTACGTCCTGGTGAGTTTGTACTGTTTACTAATACACTACTACATCGCTCAGTACGTAATAATAGTGGTAAAGTCAGACTTTCTTTAACGCTAAGGTTGACTCAGCCAGGGGTAAAAGTTTTACCAGGTTATACTTCTAATTACCAGAAGCCTGTAATTTTGCAATCACAAAATAGCGTTGATCCTAAGAGAATATCTGAGAAGTAAAAAAGCTCACGTAACAGTATCTTCTTGTGAGAACAAATACTTAAGTATTGAAAATAATTTTGCAAAGGGTCTTTGCTCTCAACCTTAGCCGTGAGATCCATCAGCACAGACCGCAAATCGTACACCCTTTATTTACATCTAACCCAACACTAATATATAGGAATCATATTTGATTTCTGAAAATATTTCAGTAGGGTGTGTTATGGCGTAGGCTAACGCACCATCCGAAGATTCTGGTGCGTTAGCCTA
>NZ_JBTYKD010000166.1:0-7377 GCF_054880495.1 Nostoc sp. | reverse complement strand
CTTGTGAATTAATTTTTTAGGAAACTTGTAAGTAACTACGCCAGAAATGGATTAGCGTTCTCAATTTCCGATGTATAGGCTTGTTCATACATTGTAACTTCCTCTTAGCCTTCAATTCACTGTTAGAGAAAATGACTGACCCCACTACAACAACCGATGAAACACTAGATTATTCGTTTCTGCTGGTCACGCACATGGTTTGTGCTGACCAGCAGATTCATAACAAAGAATTGAAATATTTATACGCACTAAATTCAACAACTAAGTTAGGAAGACGTACAAAGGAAGAGAAAGAAAAAATACTTATTCAAGATGAGAATCTAATTCCTGTAGACTTTGTAGCTCAAAAGGTGTTATCGGAGCAGCAAAATTGGGCAATGGGGCAAATTCTGGTGATGGCGTATGTTGACGGTTTTTATTCACCGTTGGAACACCAGATGGTCGAGCAAGTTGCAGAGATTTGGGGTTGGTCTAATAAGAGACTACAGGAATTTGTAAAATATGCAAAACTTGAAAATGCTGTTCAGCCTATAAAAGAGGACAGCACTGCAAGAAATACTTTGTGGAATACTCAAAACTATAAAGCTGCTATTGAGCAATGTACTAAAATAGCACAACAAGATTTTAAATTTACAGAGTCAGCCCTGCAAGCAGCTAAGACAACCCTTGACAATTTAAAAATAGATATAGATATCGAACTCAACCGTCTAACTATCGAGCATAAAAGCAGTGGTAATGCTAGAGCGCAAACAGCCCAGGAAGTTACTAAACAGCTTGAAACTACGAAACAATCTCTAGAAGTAGAAATCGTCAAGAAAATTCAGGATGTCCGCGAGTCATTGAATGGCAAGCAACGCGCCCTCAATTATTTCAGCATTGCCTTTATGGGCAAAACCAAAGCAGGTAAAAGCACTCTCCACGCCATTATGACAGGTGAAGGCTGGGATTCTATCGGTGTGGGGAAACAACGCACAACTCGCTTGAATCGAGTTTATGAGTTGGAAAATATTCGCATTATTGATACCCCTGGAATTGGCGCACCAGGAGGTAAAACAGATGAGGAAATTGCCCAAAGTGTTATCCATGAAGCTGATGTTATCTGTTATGTAGTCACTAATGACAGTATTCAAGAAACTGAGTTTGGCTTTTTGCGCCTACTCAAAGAAAATGCCAAGCCACTAATTGTTTTGCTAAATGTACACAAAAATTTTCGTGATTCCCGGCGCGGCCCCTATGAACTAGATAAATTTCTTAAGAACCCTGATAAGTTATTTGCTTTAGACGGAACAAGCGGTTTAGGAGGACATATCGAGCGCATCCGCCGCTATGCTCAACAGCATTATGGTAATGACTATTTTGATATTGTTCCTGTTATGTTGTTGGCAGCACAGCTATCTTATGAACGGGAACATCAAGATAATCAAGAGCAACTTTTCAAAACCAGCCAGATAAAAAATTTCATCGATGAAATTTGGCTATCTATAGTTAAGTATGGTAATATCCGGCGCTCTCAAACTTTGCTCGGTTGTACAGCAGTGGAACTTGAAAAACCCTACAAATGGATTGAGCAGCAAGCTGAAACCTTTACAAATTCAACAGATCGACTGAAAAGCAAGCACCGGAATATCGACAAACAGATTGCACAAGCTGCAAATGATGCGCGTAACTCTTTAAAGAATGAAATTGAATCTATTTTTAAAGATGCATTAAATGCTATTCCATCCTTTGCTGAAACACATTGGGATTCTTCGGAAAGCGAGATGAAACAGGAATGGGAGACAAAGCTCAAAAATATTGGTTTTGAAGAACGCCTTAGTACAGCATATCAAGAAACAGTAAGCCATTTTGCTAAGGAAGTTCAAGAATCTCTTGAGGAAATAGGAAGAGAATTACAACTGATTGGTAAATTAGGCAGTCATATATTCAGTTTTAACAGACAAAATTCAAGTGATGAGCGCAATTTTTTTCGCATAGGGGGAGGAATTTTAGGATTAGCCGGAGTCGTAATGGCATTTATACCTCCTTTAGCTGGTATTGGCTTAATTGTGGGTATTGTTGGTGGTGTTATCGGCTTTATCGGTGGCTTTTTAAAATCAAAACAAGAAAAACGTAGAGAAGCAGTTGAAAATATTTCCAGTGTATTACAAAGACAGATTAAAGAGTTTAAACACAATAGTCTTTTAAAAGCATTAGAACAATTAGATAAAACTTGTGATGAAGTCCAAGTGAATGTTGATAAATACTTTAAGGAATTAATTGAAGGTCTAGATGCAATTGCTATAAACCTTAATTTAGCGCAAAGTGAGTTATTAGAAAAATCTGTAGATGTTCTTAATCGAGCTTACGCCAAAAGACTTGTGGACTGGTGTTGCAAAAAATATGAACCATTGACACAGGATAGTATTGACGCTGCTATTGCTCAAGTTACTAGAAATTCTACGGATGGCATAAATATTGCCACTAAAACTACCATTGAAATAAAAATAGATAGTGATGAAATACGGCGGATTCTCCAAGAGTCTGTTACATTTGAAAAACAACCAAAAGCTACTTCAAAAACACATTATCAAATAGGAGATATAGTGATGGAACCTATATTTAAATCAGTTCTGAATTTCTTCATTCAAGATGATTGGAACTATACCGAAATTGAACCAGGAGAAGCACTCCGTCTGGAAGTGAAAATGGAGAACAGTAATTATACTTGTTATGCTATAGTCAATGAGAAAAATAAAACTTTCTTATTCTACTCAAATTCTCCTGTAAAAATACCAAAAAATCAATATTTACAAATAGCAGAATTTTTAACTAGAGCAAATTATGGGCTAAATATAGGAAATTTTGAAATGGATTTTAGGGATGGTGAAGTCCGCTATAAAACTAGCATTTTTTTAGGAGATAATGAATTAGATTATCCAGTGATAAGAAGAATAGTTTATTCAAATTTATCAACAATAGACGACTATTTTCCTGCAATTATGAAAGTAATTTATGGAGGCATGTCAGCAGAAGAGGCAGTTAATCAAATAGAAGGAGAAGAGGAAGATCAAGAAGCTGCATAGATAATAATTAGTAATTATATATTTTTTTAATTTATTAGTTTAAAACTGATAATAATAGCAGAAAAATATTAGAGCGGTTTCCGACCTAGTGAGGTAAGTTTTCAAAGCTACTAACCTTGGTAAACAAGATTTGGGTGTACCTCAGTTGCTTAGAAAACGCTATATAATCATATCAAAACCAAAGGAATCATGAGTTTTCAAAAAAATATTAATAGTTTTCAAGCTGCTGAAATAGCAAAAAGATTTAAAAAACTCACTGAAAAATTTGACAAATTATTAGAGCAGGTAAACACACCAGAAATATCAAGTATACATAGTAAGCTCCATCAGGAGTTGAAGCAATATTATGAACAAGGCTTTCTCACTGTTGCTTTTGTAGGACAATACAGTGCAGGAAAATCTACTATGATGTCTGCTTTGACAGGACGGCGCGATATCCATATTGGTGCTGATATTACTACTGATAAAACTACTAGTTATGACTGGAATGGCATTAAGCTGATTGATACACCAGGATTATTTACAGACCGCAAGGATCACGATGAAATTACCTATGAGGCGATTCGCCAATCAGACTTGCTAGTTTTCAGCCTCACTTATATGTTATTCGACTCGATAACAGCAGAAAACTTCAAAAAGTTAGCCTATGAACTAGGTTATCGCTGGAAGATGATGCTTGTTGTTAACAAAATGGCTGATGGAGCCGGAGAAGAAGAAGAGTTAATTACTAACTACCGTAACAGTTTAGCAAAAGCTATTGAGCCTTACAGTCTAGATGATTTTCCTGTTTGTTTCATTGATGCGAAAGATTATTGCGATGGAGTTGACGATAAAGATGACTTTTTGATGGAACTCAGCCGTTTTCAAACTTTCATTGACGAACTTAATGCTTTTTCCAAACACCGTGGTTCTCTTGCTAAGTTTGATACCCCTGTCAGAATTTCACTGGGTTATGTTGATGATGCTCAGTTGAGTCTGACACGAGACTCTAATAAAGACTCGGTTTTCTTTGAATTACTTAATCGTCTCTCACGTAAAGTACGCCAAGAGCGCGATCGCCTGCGAATAAAAATTCGAGGTATTGCTTTGCAGCTATCAGCAGCAATAGCCAGTGAGGGTACTATTCTCGCTAGTGCAGTAGGGATTAAGGATATTGAAGCTCTAGGAAAGAAAGCTGAAAATAATGTAGAGAAGCTATGTGAAAAAGCAGGATTGGAAATTGAAGAGGCTGTAAAAGCAGCAATTGAGTCACTTCAAGAGGAGATAAAAGAAGTACTTGAAAGTGATTTGGCTCAAGCTTTCACAGCACGTTTGGAAATCAACCAAAAAGTATCTGCTCACAATGTTGATTCGGAGGTAGATGTAGAGCGTTTGAGGCAACAAGTTAATAGTTTCAAGAAATTAGGCGATCAATTCAGTCAATCCTTGGTGAAATATGCCATGAAACCTGGTACAAATCAAGCTAAAGGTGCTTTCCTTCGTGCTGGAGATATAGCAGGTGGCAAACTTCATCAAAATATTTATGATATTGGGAAATTTTTAGGATTTAAATTTAAGCCTTATGGTGCTGTCAATATTGCCAAAGGTATTGGTAATGTAGCCAAGGTTCTAGGGCCAATTATGGCAGTCGGTGCATTAGCCGTGGATATTCATGCAAAGGAACAAGAAAAAGAACAAGACAAGAAAATCGCTGATGCTAGACGTGAAATCACAAGCCAGTTTATTGCAATGGGAAAAGACTTAGAAAGTCAGATGGAAGCACATCTACGGGAAGTGGAAGCACAAGTTTATGGAGAAACTGACAAGGAAATTGCAGAGGAACGTCGAAAAGAAGAAGATGTGATCGCAACTTCAAATATCTGGGTCAAACAACTTGCAGAAATCCGTAAAGATTTTGATTTAATTCTCCAGTACATAACAAAGATAACTGAAGATACGGAAGTTTGAAGAAAAGAATTATCGAATTTCTGCTAATTTGCGAGCGCAAGGTGCGACCGAGTAAAAGTGTTACACAGCATTACCTGCCAAAAACGCTTGTGGTCAGCCATCTACGGTTTTGAGCCAGAAGCGTTTCTTAATTTTTGATTGATACTGGGGGACATTACACATAATTACTCCCGGTTCGCCCATTTTAAATTGAGTTAGAAAAAAGCTGAACGATTTAGTAGGGGTTCTAATCTACAATACAAACGTACTATAATCCCAACTTTGCGCGATCGCATAAAAATAGAGTTTTTAGAACAGGGTGGTAGTTCAAGGTAAATTTATGGGAATGGCTAAAACCATTACTACACCTAGATTTTCTGTTTTTCGGCAATTTCTCGATCTCCAAAAAAAATGAGCGAACCGGGAGTAATTAGTCTAACGTGTAATTGATGCCTCAAAGTCTTCTAGATTCATTGATGTCTACAGCTTACGCCTAACACTACCTCAGATGGTAGTGAGCCACGCTCATTTGATTGTTACCTCGCTTGAGCCACTACTGCCATAAAAATACCCCCAGAATATGGGGGCGATTGATGTGGTTGATGTGCCTAAAAGCACACAATCGAATAATGAGAGTTCGCTATAAGGATTTCTGTATATATGCCCATCTTACAATGAGCTATCGGTGGATGTCTTCGGTGATCACTGACTCTTCAAAATCGCTTCACAACAACTTTTCAATAACATAGCTATTTACACTGTCTATGAAGAAGCGCCAGCTTCAGATACAGTAACCCCTACCTCTGGTTTTACCTCCTTCGCCTTCTTTTCAAAGATTTGAACCCCAGCATCAACTACCTCAAAACCGTTTTCTGTTCGCACGCCAAGCTTGCCCGATACAGCCCCAGCCCAGTCTGCAAACTCTGAGGCGCTAGTTTCAGCCTTCCGCCAGCTTTTTGCATTAACTTGAGCAGTGAAGACTATGCCATTCTGGTCGGTCAACTCGATTGCAACTTTTTTATTCTCTCCTGGTGTAGCTGTTGGTAGTGACCCGCTAAATTTTATTGTCACTTCGCTTTTGGCTTCCATCGCTTACCCCTGGCTCATCATCAATTTCATTTTCCCGCTCCTGATTTTATCTTGGATTAGGTTGACGCAACCTGCGGGAACTACGGTTAATCTCTTTGATATCTAACGAAGTAAGCCTTGAGCATTCCCCTGGAAAGAGAACCAAGATTCAACATTAAATCTACAAAAATTTACCCCGTTTTTGACCCCTTGTTAAGAATTATTCTGAAAAGGCTAAAACGCTTATACCGTAATACTTCCAGCCTTTGTAAATAAATCTTGTGAAAGATTACAATTGTGCTTTGATTTTGCTGTTTTGTGCATGACACCGAAAATCGCCCAAATTCTCGATTTTCACCAATTCTCACCAATTAAACTCAATATATCCCAATCCTACAGAACGCAAATTCAAATTCATCCCTGATTTTTTACCTCTTCAACATCTTCCAGTCACCAAATTCTCATTAGCTCAATAATTCCCAATAAATCCCAAAAGTCACCCGATTTATCCCCATATTTACCTACTAATTTTAAACACGCTTTAGAGCGCATAAACTTTGTAATCCATCTTTTTTTGACGCACAGTACGCCATATTTGGCGGAAAGTTTTTGAGAGTCAAAACTGAAAAGCAGAAGCATAAGCAACAGCCATCAAAAAAGACTACTGAATAACTACATAAGCACGACAAAAGTGACTGTACAGTTCACTCTCTTCAACCCGTCAGCTTGATTTTTGTAGTCTAATGAGTGACAAAAAGTGACAAAACTCAGTTGTCACACTCTGGACATAGTGTACTTTGATACAAAAACTCCCATGTGGCAAAACACCCCCATTTATCCCCAAGATTACCCCAACGATACACAATTGATAGTGAAAGGATAATCAAATGACAGTCGTTTTCGTGCCTACCCGTAAAAACCAACGACAGTCAAAGGACAGCCAATTGGGTCTAATTGGGGTAATTTGAGGGGTATTTGGGTGAAATGCTCCTGGTGGATTCTCCCACAAAAGGGGATTTGGGGCTGGGGTATAATGTATACCATACTCACTATGGTTTCATGCCCTGCGGGTGGCTGCGCCATCTCTCGCTGCGCTCATGACATGAAACCGTCGTTCGCCCTGCGGGGTTTTTGAGTACTACAAAGTACTGCACTTGTAGCATAAAACTTTTATGTCGCCCCTGACGATTCTCAGGATTGAGAAACTAAAAACATTCGGCAACGTTGCTGGCAGTGATGACCATGTGTTAAGGAATAGAGAAACACCCAATGCAGATCCAACTAGAAAGAATGTCCGGTTGATTGGGGGAGAAGACTCACG
>NZ_JBTYKD010000165.1:0-6389 GCF_054880495.1 Nostoc sp. | reverse complement strand
CGGTGGGGCATCTCGTGCAGTCTAAACAAAGCGAGAGTTTTTGTCCGACGGGATACCGCGAGTCGCCCAGATGCCTACACTGTATTGCTTGCAATTAGTGTAGGAGTATGTCACTAGTTCCTACGTTGCTACCGCTACGGTAACAGCAAGATACTGGCTCCCCTGAAAAAGAGGAAACTTTAAGAGCCTTTGGGGGATCTCTTGTGCCTAAGCCCTAAAACAGCAATCATCCCTGACACACCAATTTTTCAGGCAGCTTACTAATCATTTAATTGGTAGGTCTGTCCTGATAACTAACCCCTCTGAGGTTTTTCTCTGATAAACAAGCAGTAAAAACTTCAACCTCTTAATTTATCTGGTAGCCACCCATTTACTTTAGAAAAGATTCTTGGCAGATGCACCCTGATAACTAACTCCCCTGGTTGGCTAAGACTCACTGGGGATTTTTCTAGTTGCGTCACAGCCCATCATAGACATCGCCATCAACCCTGATTTAGCTCATTTTCTCCGGAAGATACTGGCTGTCCCTAGAAAAGATTATTGGTAGATGCACCCTGATAACTCACTCCCCTAGTAGGTTAACACCAACTGGGGTTTTTTTATTAAAAAAAATAACTGAACTTTGTACAAATTCATCCGGAGTATGGTGTTCAACCTAAGAACATTTAATTGGTAGATGCACCCTGATAACTAACTCCCCTGGTTGGCTAACACTGACTGGGGGTTTTTTTATGCGTAGACGGGTAGCTGTGAGGGGGTCGCAGTCTTCTCCCAAGGGGAGACGCTAAGAGCGATGGGGGTTCCCGTCGTTAGCGCAGCGTTAGCGAGTCTTCTCCCAAGGGGAGACGCCCAGGGCGAACGAGCGTCACCCCTGAACCCGTTGGCGCAGCCTCTCGTAGAGAAGGGCTTGTCGTTAAATATCGCCCTAGCATTTCCTGCCCATATAACTCGAATGCACCACTACTCTTACTACTGCTGGTAGACTTTAAGTATCCTCCTGTTGCCAGGATAGAGCATAACTAGCTCACGCAATCCCAGAATCGCTTTCTTTTTATTGTGAGCTAAAGATGCCACACTAAAATGATTGCTATGATATTTAATCACACTTCTTAATTTTTTTTCTATATTTTGACCAGATCATATTTTTCGTTCCCAGGTTCAGCCTGGGAATGCGGTACTGGAAGCTCCGCCTGCTAAAAAATTGCCTTCCCTGCTAAAAGTAGAGAAGGAGAAAAAAATACTTGATCAGGATTTCAGGCTGAAGTTGACACTAATCACCAGCTATATGGTAATATTTCATGGCATTATGTTAGAAAACTTTGCCTAGAATCAAAGAGTCGCCAACCCATGAGTTTAGCTGTAATTAAGTTCTCTTCAGAAGAGTGCGGCATCTGCCACAAAATGTCTTTTTATGACAAAAAGGTGGCTGAAGAACTGGGTTTAGAATTTATCGATGTAAAAATGCAGGATACAGCTGCTTACCGCAAGTATCGCAAGATTTTATTAACTCAGTATCCGGATAAATCAGAAATGGGATGGCCTACTTACATCCTCTGCAATTTTCCAGAAGGGGAATTTCAGATTGTGGGTGAAGTAAAAGGAGGTCATCCCAAAGGGGAGTTTAGAAGCCGTCTTCAAGAGGTTCTGAATTCCACAGCTAATCAGAACTAACTAATTACCTCAAAAGATTTGACTTCCAAAACAGGGCCAATCATGGCAATAGTCATGATATCTTCACGCACCTGTCCTTTAACTTTTGCTTTTTGTCCGGCTTTGAGTAAGTCTTTGTCAGCCCCTCTGAGGATTTCGTAAGTAACGCCCTCTTCTGTGACTAACGCCCATGCGCCCGTGCCAATATCACGGCGTTCGATTGTACCTGTAAGTGTAATGCTCATGATAAATGGGGAGTGGGGAGTGGGGAGTGGGAAGTTAAGAGTTAGGAGTTGGGAGTTATAAAAATTCATGCCCTATGCCCAACTCCCAATTTATGCTATTTTTTCTTCGTTTTT
This sequence comes from Nostoc sp., assembly GCF_054880495.1. Taxonomy (NCBI): domain Bacteria; kingdom Bacillati; phylum Cyanobacteriota; class Cyanophyceae; order Nostocales; family Nostocaceae; genus Nostoc; species Nostoc sp. The sequence goes on along the minus strand of NZ_JBTYKD010000165.1, from coordinate 4,380 downwards.
CAATACTAAACGAGCAAGTCCATAACAGATTAGGGCATTACCGATGAGGAACAGGCGTGCTATGTTACCACTTCCCAATCCCCAAACAGCCGGATCGAAAAACGCACTTATAGTTAAGCACGCTGCTACACCTAAAGTTGAACCAATGGCAAACCATTTCCAACTAGGATGTCCCAGCAGCAATGCCATTAACACAATGGGAATCAGTACGCTAGCAAACAGGGGATTCAATGCACCAGTTCCCTGGAGGCTATTGCCTAGTTCGGGAATTGAACTGCCCAAAACCCGGAAAGGCCACTGGGGAAGGTCAAATATATAGATTCCCTTGAGGAAGAATAACCCAGAACTGCCAGCAATTAAGCCACTGAATAAAGACCAACTCCAAGTGAAGGGGAAGTAAACACGTAAAAACCAAGCTAGCAGATAGGAACCAACTACCATTAAAATCTTGGGTAACAGTGCGATCGCACCACCATCAATCCAAAAGCCGGGGTTAAGATAGCCGTTATCGCGTAACCACCGAAAGAAATCTGGGAAACTGATTTGCCCCCCAAAGGCTAGTTTAACTGCTGCTTCTGCATTCAGGTGTCCAGCGCCATAATAGTTCAAACCATCATCCTGGATAACTCGCGCTGACTGCTTCAGGACTTTTAAAACTTCATCTGGTTCTTTGATGCCAGCAGCTTTGATTAATGCCGCAACACCGGCAACGTGGGGAGAAGCCATGCTTGTACCCTGAAAGCCCAGAAATATGCCTTCGCCCTTTTCGTCGATAGTTTCTTGGAGAATCTTACCAGCTTCACTACCACCAGGAGCAGAGATATCTACCCCAGCACCAAAGTTAGAATAAGGCGCTCTTTCCCCATCTGGTCCAATTGCCGAAACGCCGATGACGTAGGGATAACGGGCTGGATAGCTTGCCCCATTGGTGTTTTCATTCCCGGCTGCGGCAATAATAACTACACCTTTTCTATGGGCATACTCGATCGCTTCTTTCATCAATTTGCTTTCACCGCCACCACCCAAGCTCATATTAATCACATCTGCGCCTTTATCAGCAGCAAATTTAATCGCTTCGGCAATATCGGCAACAGTACCGCCACCATACGAACTGAGTACTTTTAGGGGCATCAGACTGGCTTCATAGGCAATTCCAGCGACGCCATATTTATTATTTGTGGCTTGGGCAATAGTTCCGGCAACATGGGTACCGTGGCCATTATCGTCTGTGGCTTCTTCTCGGTCGTTAACAAAATCATAGCCTTTGACGAATTTTGTCTCATACAAGTCCCGCACCTTGGTAATCCCAGTGTCAATCACTGCAACTGTGATGCCACTGCCTTTGGTTTGACTCCATGCGCCTTCAATACCGATTTGGTGCAAGTTCCACTGCTTGCTGTAATATTGGTCATTGGGACCAGTTAATGAGGGACTTGCTTGATCATCTTCTTGCGGTCTTAAAAATTCTCCCAGCCAAGCCGGTTGACCGGGTTGTGGAATCTTTCTGTAGATATAATTTGGTTCAATAAATTCTGTAACTTGGGCAAATTGAGATTTTTTCAGTTCTTGGAGTCGCTGCCGATCGCCTTTGACAATATACACATGATCTTTTTCGGAAAACTTGTTGTCTAATTGGGGTGTAAGGTTGTATTGTTTAGCGATCGCTTGTAGATTCTGTTCCACCACAATTGATGGAATGTCTTCCCGAAAATCAAGCAAAATCGTCTCAAACTCTCCTTTAGCTGCCAGTCCCTGGAAATTCAGAAAACTAAACATCGCAGCTCCCAGCCCAATGACAAACAAGCATAATAATATAAGCTTTCTCATATTAACTCATCACCGCTTTTTGCCAGTTTGCTCACTACCATAACTTATTTCCATCCTTTATTGGTAGATTTTGCACTTTTAGTTACAAGTTTCACTCAGGACTTTTTAAACGATGGAACGTGGTCTTTTATGGTTGCCCCTGTTAGTAATGTTTTTCTGGTTGGCTTGGCAAGGCTCGAAGGAGTATCAAAAAGTTGAAGCCTATCGCGCTTGGGCAGAGCAATTTGAACGGGCTAAGTATGATATTTATTCAGTATTAGGTCAAAAAGGCAACAATCTAACTTGGGGAAAACCCACGCCTCAAGGGCCGATTAAACTAGAAACATTCTCTTTGCTTGATGTCAAACAAATTTATCTTTTGATAGATGACAAACAAGTAGATTTAGAAAGTATACCGGAGAAAGGTCGTTCTATAGAGTTAGAATTTCTATTTTCCGAATCTACTAACTCAGTGCGGGTTCCGTTTACAGAAATCCCTTTGGCAGCAGAATGGGGTAAGTTTTTGCAGAGGGTATTACAAGACTTGCGATCGGAGTCACAGCAGTAGTTAAATTGAAACTACAAGTTCCAGATCATAGGGCTATTTCTGGTCAAAAAGTAGGGGCGCAAATATATTGCGCCCCGATGTGTGTGATCTATTTAATTGGAAACCGGATTGAAAGTCGATTCATGTTTAGATTACTCGCCGTAAGCCCCGCACCATAACTGTCTCAGTTTGGTGTCGGGATATAAGGCGATTAATTACGTTAAAGCTAACTGGCAAATCCAAACCTACTCGTAGAGTATGGATTCCAAAACCAGGAAGTGAGGAAAAACGCCCATTAGGAATACCCACAATGTACGACCGCGCACTACAAGCCGTAGTAAAAGCTACGCTTGAACCAGAATGGGAAGCGGCATTCGAGCCAAATTCCTATGGTTTTAGACCCGGAAGGTCGTGCCACGATGCGATAAAACAGATTAAATTCTGTATTCAACAGAAAGCGAAATTCGTGCTAGACGCGGACATAGCCAAATGTTTTGACCGCATCAACCATGAAGTACTGCTTCAAAAGTTGAATATCAAGGGTAAGGTCAGGCAACAAATTAAAGCCTGGTTAAAATCCGGGGTGATAGACAAAGGAGCATTTACTTCCACATCTGTTAGCGAAGCGGGCGCGCGTACTCGCGCGACGGGTACACCGCAAGGTGGTGTCATCTCACCACTTTTGGCAAACATTGCCCTCTACGGAATGGAAGAAAGGATAAAACAGGAATTCCCCGATATGTCACATGCAGGTAGGGAAACCTGGTTTCATAAAAAAGGTACTCATTTTGTACCCCCAAACATTATCCGTTACGCGGATGATTTTGTGATTCTCCATGAAAACAAAGCCGTTGTACAAAGATGCCGAGAAATTATCTCGGAATGGTTAGCTGGTATAGGACTTGAATTAAAACCAGAAAAAACCCGGCTAACTCATACACTCAACCATGAGTTAAGTGAGGATGGTAAAGCTGGATTTGACTTTCTTGGTCATCACATCCAGCAATACGCAGCAGGGAAGTACCGCAGCAACAGAAATGGACACGGGAAAATATTAGGTTTTAACACCCTCATCACCCCATCCGCGAAGGCGAGTAAGGCTCATATTGAGGAAATCGGAAGAATCATCACAAAACATAGGTCATCGCCCCAAGCGGCTCTCATAAAAGACCTTAACCCTGTAATAAGGGGGTGGACTTCCTATTATTCAAAATCCGATGCCAAAACGGTCGGAGAACTATCGAAACAAGATTACCTCACATACCTGAAACTTCGACGATGGGCAAAACGCCGATGTGGAACATCAAAAGCAGGTTCAGACAAACACTGGACTTCCATAGACGGTGATAACTGGGTATTCGCAACCAGGGAGGGGAACGCGAACCCCCTCCGGTTACTAAAACATAACCAGTTTGAATGCAGTAGCACTGACTATGTAAAAGTTAAAGTCGATAAAAGCCCCTACGATGGCGACACAGTTTATTGGAGTAAAAGACTTGGGACACACCCCCAAATGCCTAATCGTAAGGCTAAATTGCTAAAACTTCAAAAGGGTAAATGTCCTTGGTGCGGATTAAGCTTCCAAGAATGGGGTGTTTTAGAGGTAGACCACATCATCCCCAGAGCGTTAAGCGGCAAGGATGAATACAAAAATCTGCAACTATTGCATCGGCATTGTCACGACGAAAAGACCGCACTTGACCTAAAAGAAATACCGAAGAAAGACCACTCCAAATTCCTAGAGAAACTTTCTCAATTCTGGAACAAATTCAACTGGGAGTGGATAAATGATATTCCAACTTTCATCGGTCAAAAGGTCAGGGAGTCCGATTTGACAGATGGATAATACACTGAGTAGCCGTGTGCGGTGAAAGTCGCAAGCACGGTTCCGAATGGGAGGGGTGATGCAGTAATGCACACCTCGACCCTACCTAGTGGGTAACTCTATTACTAATACTACCTCTAAGGAAGTTCTGGCAGCATTGCGAAATGTACCAGAAGCCTACACTATATTTGGTACTCCAAAT
>NZ_JBTYKD010000164.1:0-19420 GCF_054880495.1 Nostoc sp. | reverse complement strand
TGTAATCAGCAACAGCTAAATCCCATTTTTTCTGCTCATAATAAACATTTCCCCGATTTTTGTAACCTTGAGCATCCTGAGGATTAATCACAATGACTTTGGTGTAATCAGCAACAGCTAAATCCCATTTTTTCTGCTTAGTGTAAAGATCCCCCCGATTGTTGTAAGCTAGGGCCAACCGAGAATTAATCGCAATGGCTTTAGTATAATCAGCTAGTGCTAAATCCCATTTTTTCTGCTTAGTGTAAAGATCCCCCCGATTGTTGTAAGCTAGGTCTAACTGAGGATTAATCGCAATGGCTTTGGTGTAATCAGCCAGCGCTCCCTGATAATCTTTCAAATCAGAACGGACACCGCCCAGCACTAAGTAGGCTTGTGGATTATCAGGTTCGAGTTTAATTGCTTGATTAATATCAGCTAGTCCGCCTTGAGTATCTTTCAAGATATAGCGGCTAGCACCCCGCAAGACGTAAGCAAGAGCAAATTTAGGCTGGAGTTTAATCGCTTGATTTAAATCTGAAAGCGCTCCCTGATAATTTTTCATCTGATAGCGTACAGCAGCCCGCGCTGAGTAGACATCAATATTATCAGGCTGTAATTTAATTACTTGATTGTAATCAGCCAGCGCTCCCTGATAATCTTTAAGCTGATAGCGTAAACCACCCAGCATTAAGTAGACTTGTGGATTATCCGGTTCGAGTTTAATTGCTTGATTAATATCAGCTAGTCCGCCTTGAGCGTCTTTCAACATATAGCGGCTACTACCCCGCAAGACGTAAGCAAGAGCAAAGTCAGGCTGGAGTTTAATCCCTTGATTGAGATCAGATAGTGCCCCTTGATAATCTTGTGACTGAAGGTGTATAAGACTTCGCATGAAGTAGTTAAAATAAAACGGCTGAATCTGAATCGCCTTATCAATTGTTGCTAGCGCCTCTGGATAGCGTTGTAAGTTGAACAATATCAAACAACGAGATAAATAAAGGCTCCCATCGTCGTCATTAGATTCAATAGCTTTGTCAATGGCTGCTAAAGCCAAGGCATATTTTTTTAAGTCTGATAATAGACTACTTTTTTCCTTCCAAGCTTCATAATAATCAGGTTTTAGCATAGTTGCTTTATCAAGAGCAGCTAAAGCTTTTTCAGGATCTTTACTTTCAGTTTTACGTAGTGCTGCACCAAGAACCAAATAAGCTTGATAAAAATCTGGTTTACGTTTAACAGTTTCTTGTAAAACAGATATTGTTTCTGAAATTTTTTTAATGCGCCACATTTGATTTGCATATTGAAACAAATCATTTTCACTAGCATCTGCTGATGGTTTTTTGATCGCAAATAATGGATGATTCGCCAACAAAGCAATTTCTGAATCCTTGATGCTTGGTGGCTTAGTGCTAACCACTTTTAATGATTCCTTCTTCAGCCCTGCTTGTGTAGCTAAACTTAAAATGCTACTACTGGGTACTCCATATCCAAAACCTATTTCAGTTTGGCTGATTTTTCTATTTTCAATACCTGCATTAATCCCAATCACTTGTCCACTAACATCTAGCACTGGTCCACCACTCATTCCAGGTAGTGACAAATTGGAATATGCTAGTCTATAGCCTCCCTCTACGAATGCCTGAAACAAAGGATTACTTTCCGCATAAAAAACTAATCTTTCTCCGGCTGAAAGGTATCCAGGAGATAGTTTTCGCTTACCTTTATCCTCTCCTGGAAATCCAGATATAAATACCCATGTTTCTATATTGCCAAAATTAGAGCCGTTATATTTAGAAGATAGCTCTCCCAAGGAAAGATTATATTTAGAAATTGTGGCGACAGAGTAAGTTTGATTACTAGTAAATTTAACCAAAGCTGCATCTATTCCCTCTGGTTTAAATATATTCTCTTGCTGCACTGCGTAACGCTTACCATCAGGGGTAACAATTTCGTAATTGTCGGGATTCTTGACTACATGACGTGCAGTAGCTACATAGTAAGTTTGTCCTTGTTTTGCAATAATTACTCCTGAACCATTCCCGTTATTTTTGGAGTCAATCTGCACGGTAATCTCTTGGGCAATATTATCAACTTTATCAATAAATGTGTTACTTGCTGGTTTTGTCGCTTGTTCCTGATTGCGCCACTGTGGAGGAATAATTGCTAAGTTAGGTGCAACTTTTGCTAAAGTTTGAATGGGGACTGCAAAACTTAGTTGTCGCAATTGCTGAAGTTGTGCGGCACTGGGTTTTGTACCATCTTGATAGGCATAAGCATCAGTTAAAATGGCATTGTTTGTTAATCCATTTATCCCGATTAATTCACCAGATTGATTTAATAAAGCCCCTCCACTCATTCCTTGTCTAACTTCGTTGGTATAACCAATTTGATAACCCCCAACTAATGGTTGAGTAGATAATAGGGAGGTTTTGCCATTACTGATAACTAATTTTTTGCTATCATCAGGAAACCCAGCAGCAAATACTTCTTGATTTTCTGATACATTTGAGGTAGTAGCTAAAGGTACAATTTGATAGTTTTCTTGGGATTGAAACTGCAAGACGGCTAAATCATTACCTTTTAAAGAATCACCTTTACTAATAACTGTAGCTGTATATATTTTTTCATCAGGTGTTTGAATTCTAGAACTTCCCTTATTGCTGATAACATGGGCGTTGGTAAGGACGGTGTAAGTTTGCCCTTGTTTACTAATTAATACTCCACTTCCACCCTTGCTGTTACTCAATACTTTGACGGTTATGGCTTGGGCTAGTTGACGAATTCCTTCTGAGGATAGAGAGTTATTTGCCAATACAGAAGTAGGTTGATTAGCTACTTGCTGGGATGTCGCAGCGTCGGTGATTGTTAGTAGGAAGCAAGTGCTTAAGATGGCGAGAATCAACGAATTGAATTGGTTCATTTTTGTATTTAGATAAAATTCCGGCATTCCTGAATAGGAATATAAATTTTTCTTTGCCTCTCTGCGTGAGTTTTTCATACCTTCAATCAGCAACGCGAAATTTCAGTATTTTGTAGAAAATCGTGGTGAATTAAGGGTTGATTTTGAAACGCAGAGGAACGCAAAGGTCGGCGCAGAGGGTAGGCAGAGTTTTATTTAGCCAAAATTGATCTTATTCCTTCTCAACGGGGGCTGTTTGCAGAAACTTCTTGATGTCAATTTTGTAGTAGACTGGTTCTTGTTTAGAACTATGCTCTAGTGGTTTAGTACCACGTCCTCTAAGAATGTCTTTGAGGTCATCGAGAATCTGTAGAGGATCATCTTGAGGTCGTAGAGTTAGCAGTGTGGTATCACAAGCAGCGTCTTCTTTTTTGGCTGTGCAAATTACTGGTTGATTATTGACTGTACCATTGGCGATATAAGCCAGACTTTGATTGTTGTAAGCAGTCTGGAATCGAGAGGATACTAGTTCACACCGTTCTTCTGGGGTAACAGTCTTACTATTAAACCATGCATATTTCCAACGTATAATGGCAATTTTGCCCCGTTCTGTCCAAGCGTAAGTAGTGGGGAAGCGCAGATTAGTTGCTTGGTCGTAACCCGAAGCACAGATAAAACGAACCTCATCATCAGCTTTCGCTTGACTAGGTATAGAAGTGATACAACCAGCAGTCAAAGCACAGCCAGTCAGTAAAGAAACGATTGGTTTTAGTTGCATAATTTTTCTCCTGAAATCCTGAAAAACAAGGCTTTTGGAATAATTGCGAATTGGATATTTTCTCACAACCAGTACAATTAGTACAGATAAAAATCAAATTTGATTCTTAAGATTCATCTTAAAATCAAATTTACACACAACTGCATCTTTGATAAAAAATTCATCTATTTCAGTTGCACAGCTATTAATGTGAAGTTTTCTTCACCATTTTCAGTATCTATCTGAGACTTGCTAAACTAAATATGGAATTTTTGCATGACAACTACTTCTTTTATTGTTATCCCCATTTTTTTAGTTGGAGAAATATAACTCTGACTTTTCACGTTCTATGGAAAAGCCCACGAAAAAACTAACCTCCTAAACGCCTTCTCGCATCGGGAAGGGTAAAAATTTAAAGTCTCTCTCCTTTTAGGAGAGAGATTTAGAGAGAGGTTTTTCAGATACCGTGAAAAGTCAGAAATACAATTGCCACTAAAACAATCTAATCTTGGGAAGTGCCAGAAAGTCAAGTAACCAAAAAATTCCTGATTAATTTGAAGCATCACTTATTAGTGAAAACTATGTTTATCGAATTTATATATTCTTTGATTTGGGTGAAATGCGAAATAATGGTATCATTCGTAGCAAAAGTTGGGTGTCATGGTACTTATTTAAGCAAAAGTTGCTATCTATAACCCCGACTTCTTGAAGAAATTGGGGTTATGGATCTAGCTTAAGAGGATGTTTTAAAAGTAGTTAGCTGTGACTTTAATCGAATTATTACCCCCCTTAATCCCCCCTTATAAAGGTGGGAAACAAGAAAATCCGGTTCCCTCCCCTTTATAAGGGGAGGGTTAGGGTGGGGTAAAGAAATATTTGATACATCAATCATGACTTTTAAAACATCCTCTAAGTAAGTGCCATTTCACACTAATTATGATTTACTACTGTAGTTAAAATAGACGAATGATAACGATAAAAATGCTGATCAATCAAGAAAAGTTTGAAAATATATATCAGAATGAATTAACGCCGAAACAAAAGAAAGTATTGCCTTTATTTTTAGCTGGACAAACGGATGAACACATAGCCAGAGAACTTGGCGCTACGCATCGTTCTACAGCTAGTCATCAACTCAGAAATATATCTACTAAATTTGGTTTTCCTCCTGAAACTGAACCAGATTATCGTTGTAATCTGATTGAAATGTTTGCCAAATATAAGCCAGAGTTAGTTAGTGTTAAAGCTTTAGAAAAATGTGGGCTTATCATCCAGAATATTCGCTTCCCAGAAGGTCTGGAACCACTAAATTCTGCTTTTTATCAAGAACGTTCTCCTACTGAATCTTGTTGTTATACTGCTATTAAAGAACCTGGCGCACTAATTCGGATTAAAGCACCTAAGCAGATGGGTAAAACTTCGCTGCTGAAGAGAATTATGGCTGAAGCCAAAAAAAGTAGTTATAGTACGGTTTATTTGAATTTTAGTTTAATAGAAAAAAATAAATTTACTAACGCTAATGATTTTCTCCGCAGTTTTTATGCTTATGTGATTAATCAATTACCTTCAGCACCTCCGTTAACAGTCTGGGATACAGACACTCCCAGTATGGTGAACTGCACTTTAACATTTTACAGATTGCTAAAACAATTAGATGGGGTTTTAGTTTTAGCTTTAGATGAAGTAGATAAATTATTTGAATTTCCAGAAATTTATGAAAACTTTTTTCCGATGTTACGTAATTGGAATGAAAATGCTAATGAGTCAGAAACATGGGAGAAATTGCGAATACTAGTAGCACATTCTACAGAAGATTATGGTCGCTTAGATATTAATCAATCTCCTTTTAATATCGGTTTACCAGTTAAATTGGAAGAATTTACTGAAGAACAAGTGAAGAGTTTAGCTATCCGACATGGATTAGATAGTAAAAATATTCTTCCGATTATGTCTTTAGTGGGGGGACATCCTTATTTGGTGCGGTTAGCACTTTATTATTTGGTATGTCAGGATGCAACTATTGGAGAATTGCTGCAAGAGGCTACTACAGATAAAGGGATTTATACTGAACACTTACGCCGACATTTAGAGACTCTCCAAGAAAATCAAGAATTAGCAAGAGTATTTAAAGAAATAGTGACTAATATTCAAGGAATTAAAGTAGAGCGAAAAAATCGGCAAATTTATCAATTAGATAGTATGGGAATGATTAAATTTAGCAATAATTTTGTAATGCCACGCTGTAGATTGTATCATGAATATTTTGGCGTAGGCGTAGCCCGCCGCAGGCATCGCTTGTAATTAAATCTAAACGAACTGCCAATACGACAAGGGCGCAGAGGGAAAATGGGATTTAGTAACTATTATAAAGTCGGTGGTAGTTTAAATGCTAATCATCGCACCTATGTAGTCAGAAAAGCAGATGCACAAATCTTTGAACTGCTGAAAGCTGGGGAGTATTGTTTTGTGTTTAACTCACGTCAGATGGGTAAATCTAGTTTGCGAGTTCAAACAATCAAAAAACTTAGAGCAGTAGGAATCAAATGTGCTTCTATTGATTTAACTATTCTTGGTAGTCACACCAGCCCAGAAAAATGGTACAAAGGTTTTGCTAATCAGTTGTTATCTAGTTTTGAAATAGATGATATAGATTTTAATAGCTGGTGGTTACAGCATGACTCTTGGACGGAGGTACAGAGATTAAACTTACTTTTAGAGTCATTATTACTGAATAAATTTACCTCTAATATTATCATTTTTATCGATGAAATTGATAGTTTAATCAAAAGTAAATTTAAAGATGATTTTTTTGCTTTAATTCGCGCTTGTTATAATCTCCGGGCTGAATCTCCAAAATATGAACGTCTAACTTTTTGTTTGCTTGGGGTAGCGACACCAGGAGATTTAATTCAAGAAAGAGAACGCACGCCGTTTAATATTGGTAGTTCAATAGAATTAACTGGGTTTAGCTTTGCAGAAGCAAAAGATGCTTTAATTCCAGGGTTAGAAAGTAGGGTAGAACATCCAGAAGCAGTGTTACAAGATGTGTTAGATTGGACTGCTGGACAACCTTTTCTTACTCAGAAGTTATGCAGTTTAATTGTACAAGAAACAGAAAATAGCTATGGTAGTGTTAATGAATTAGTTGATAATTATATCATCAAAAATTGGGAATCACAAGATGAACCAGAGCATTTACGAACAATCCGCGATCGCATTCTCCGAAATGAGCAAAAAGCTGCCAGATTACTAGGATTATATCACCAAGTTTTACACTCAAGCAAGGGAGTTTTGATAGATGGCAGTCAAGAGCAAACAGAATTAAGACTCTCAGGTTTAGTAGTTAAAAAAGACGGTTATTTAAAAGTATATAATTCTATCTATCAAGCCGTTTTTAATCGAAGTTGGCTCAAACAAGAATTAGACAAACTCCGTCCCTATAGTGCAGCAATTAATAACTGGTTAAATTCCCAACATGAACCATCCGGGCTATTGCAAGGTAAAGCCTTAGATGAAGCGCTAGCCTGGGCGGTTGGTAAAAGTTTAAGTAATTTAGATTATGAGTTTTTACAAGAAAGTCAGAAAGTTGCTACAGAATTACAAATTGAGGTAAATCAGAAATTAGCAGAAGCTACTCAAAAATTAATTAAAGCTAATCTAACCGTTAAGCGAAAGTTAGCTGATGCAAATAAAAAAGCAAAATACATAGTTTGGATTGGAGGAACTATCGCAATTATCCTCATATTAATAAGTGTGATTGTGGGACAAAATCAATTGCAAACAGCCAAAGAAGCTACAAGAGTTACACAAGTTGGCTATAACGCTGCACAGCAATTTCAATCTAAACAACTTGAAGCTTTACTTTTAGCTATGAAGGCTGGAGAAGATTTAAAACATCTGGTAAAAAATCAGTCTTCTTTGGGAGAATATCAAACAATTAGTCCCTTGTCGGCTTTACTAAATATTCTCGTGAACATTCATGAATATAATCAATTTGATAGTGGACAAACAACAGTCAATAATCTAGCTTTTAGTCCTGATGGCAAAATCATTACTTCTGGTGGTAATGATGGTAGTGTTAAATTGTGGAATCAGAATGGAACTGCGATCGCTACTCTTTCTGGTCATAAAAATCAGCTAAAAAGTATTAGTTTTAGTCCTAATGGCAAAATTATTGCTTCGGCTAGCCAAGACGGAACTATTGAACTTTGGCGGCAAAATGGTACTTTCATTAAAACCCTGTTTGGACATCAAAGTTTGGTAGTTAGTGCTACTTTTATTTCTGATAAAACTATCGTCTCTATCAGCAAAGATGGCACTGTAAAATTCTGGCAGATAGATGGTAGTTTTATTAAAACTATCTCACTCAAAAGTAATGAAATCACCAGCGCTACTATCAGCCATAATGGTGAAATTCTTGCTGTTGGGAATGAAAAAGGAAAGATTGAACTATGGAAAAGCGATGGTACTTTCATCGCAACTATTGATGGGCATAATGGTTGGGTGACAAGCATTATTTTTAGTCCTGATGGAGAAAAAATTGCTTCTGGTAGTGATGATAAAACTATTAAACTTTGGAAACTTGATGGTACTTTAATTAGAACTTTCGAGGGGCATACAGGTAGGATAAATACTCTCAGTTTCAGCCGTAATGGTAAAATAATCGCTTCTGGTAGTAGTGACCAAACTGTAAAAATCTGGCAACTAGATGGTACTCTAATTAATAACCTAGTTGGACATGGCGATTCAGTCGCTAATGTGAGTTTTAGCCCTGATGACAAAATCATTGCTTCTGGTAGTAACGACGGAATTGTGAAACTATGGAAGTTGAACGCAGATATGATGACTACATTAACTGGGCATAAACGCGGGATAACCAGCCTCAATTTTAGCCCTGATAATAAAATAATTGCTTCTGGCGGTGACGATGGTATTGTGAAACTATGGCAGCGAAATGGAACTTTCATTGCTAACCTCCCAGGAGATCAAGGTTGGGTAAATAGTATCAGTTTTAGCCCCGATAGTAGAACTATTGCCGTTGTAACTGATGAAGTAATTGCTAAAATTTGGCAGCAGAATGGTACTCTAATTCATCTTCTGACTGAGTACAAAGGGGTAGCAAGTCTTAGTTACAGTCCTAATCAAGAAATGATTGCTTTTGGTACTGACAAAGGATCTATTAAACTTTTGAAGTCGGACGGAACTTTAATTAAAACCTTCGGTGAACATAAAAATTGGGTAACAAGTGTCAGTTTTAGCCACGATGGTAGAATTATTGCTTCTGGTGGCGATGGCGAGGATAAAACTATCAAACTTTGGCACTTAGATGGAACTTTAATTACTACTCTAACTGGACATAGAAAGGGTATTAATAGTATCATTTTTAGTCCTGACGACAAAATTATAGCTTCAGGAAGTACAGATCAAACTATCAAACTTTGGAAAAAAGATGGGACTTTAATTACTACCCTGACTGGACATAATGATTCAGTAAATAGTGTCAGTTTCAGTCCCGATGGAGAAATTATAGCTTCTGGAAGCACAGATAAAACTATCAAACTTTGGAAAAAAGATGGAGTTCCCATTACTACATTGATTGGACATAAAGGTTCAGTAACCAGTATCGGTTTTAGCCCCGATGGAAAAACTCTTGCCTCTGCTAGTAAGGATGGTAAGGTAATTTTATGGAGTTTGCAGTTAGATGATTTACTAGCACAGGGATGTCAATGGCTCCAAGACTATTTTGTAACTCATCCTGAAGCTCGAAATAGTTTGTGCCCATAATTAACGGAATCGTCAAGTTTGAATTATGAAATAATAATTAATCATAAATTAGCATGACAGAGAAATGGCTTTCTATTGTCGGCATTGGGGAAGATGGATTGCAGGGATTAAGCGCGATCGCTCGTTCTCTAGTCGATCAAGCTAAAGTAATTGTAGGAGGCGATCGCCATTTAGCAATGCTCCCTACAGATGACCAACGTGAGAAACTAGTCTGGGCATCTCCGATTAGTGTTTCAGTTGAGGAAATCATCCAGCGTCGGGATCAGTCGATTTGCGTACTCGCAAGCGGCGATCCGATGTGTTACGGCATTGGTGTTACCTTGATGCAGCGAATTCCAGTCTGCGAAATGACGATTATCCCTGCACCTTCAGCCTTCAGCCTCGCCTGTGCCAGGGTGGGATGGTCTTTAACTGAGGTGGAAACGTTGAGTTTAAATGGTCGTCCATCCTCCCTACTCCACTCTTACATCTATCCAAAAGCGCAGCTGTTGATTTTGAGCCAGGGGAAGGACACACCCGCCATTGTTGCCGAAATTTTGACAAATCGCGGCTATGGTGGCAGTAAAATCACCGTCTTAGAGCGTATGGGCGGCACTCAGGAAAGAATTGTGTCAGGTACGGCTGCATCCTGGAGTGAAACTGAAGTTGCTGCTTTGAATGCGATCGCAGTTTATTGTATTCCTGATGCTGGGGTTGTCCCTTTACCAAAGTTACCAGGATTACCAGATAACGCCTACCACCATGATGGACAGTTAACGAAGCGTGAAGTTAGGGCAATCACCTTGGCAGCTTTGGCACCCACACCGGGAGAATTATTGTGGGATGTTGGCGCGGGTTGCGGCTCAATTTCTATTGAATGGATGCGGAGTCATGCTCGTTGTCGGGCGATCGCGATCGAACAAAATTCTTCTAGACTACTATATATTGCTGATAATGCCGCCACTCTCGGTACTCCAAATCTGCAAATCATTGAAGGTAAAGCGCCCCACGCTCTGAAAGACTTGCCAGCACCAGATGCGATTTTTATTGGTGGTGGGGTGACAGCAACGGGACTTTTTGATGTCTGCTGGGAAGCATTGCGATCGGGTGGGCGTTTGGTGGCAAATGTGGTGACGGTAGAGGGTGAGCAAACCTTATTTCAATGGCATGAACGAGTCGGTGGTGATTTAACTCGTATTGCCATCCAACGGGCGGAACCTATTGGTAAATTTTTGGGCTGGCGAGCAATGACGCCTGTGACGCAATGGGTAGTTGTGAAGTCTGAAAAATTTAAAGAGTAGTAGGACTTACGCAAAATTCTCTCAAAAACCTGATTTGTCGTAGTGGTAATTCATGAATTACCGCTACTTCGGAACTTTTTTACGTAAGTTCTGAGTAGTAAAGACTATAGCGCTTCTGGGTTGAGTGCAATAGACCTCTTGCAACCCACCCCACCCCCAGCCCCTCCCCGCAGGCTCTTAGGGGAGACAAAGCGTAGCTTTGGCGGGGTAGGGTTCTTATTTTTGATTTACAGCTATTTTCAGGTAAATAGACCACGCGGTAGGGGCACAGCAATGCTCATTGGTGTCAACTTAAGGTAGAAGTTAGAGAAGTTAGGCAAGGCATGCTTTCGAGGTTTCACCCTCACAAGAACAGCCCCTCTCCCAATTTTGGGAGAGGGGAGCAAATTCTCTAGTTCCCCGAATCCCAACTTGGGATTCGGGGTTAGGGGATGAGGGCAAAACGCCTTCTCAAAGCAGATTTTTTCTGAAGTTGACACGCATGAGCTTTTTCTGTGCCCCTACGACAGATGTGGTTCAAATATATGAAAACTGCTGTATGCAAGAGGTCTAATGAGCAAATTATTGCCGCGTATAAATATGTTCAAACTTGGTTTTGAGTTTCTCAGTCATCACTGCCAAAGCTACTGCTAATAGAGAAGCAAAAACTGTACCGATCTGACTTGACCCATCTGTAACTATAGCTAAAAGTGCCATTGCGATCGCCACACCAACTAACCCCTGTTTCAGATTATTTATAACTTGATAGGCTCGATTACAAGAACTACAGATCAGTGTGTGTCCCGTAAGTCGGTCTAGCGTCATTGGCTTTTGGTTATACTCGCCATGATTTTCAGCCTGCTTTGATGTAGAATAGCCACGATAAAACGGCAAAGATGCCCCAAATTTATCCAGCCACTTACGGTACTCCAACACAAATGTGTCACTAGTCTTGAGCGGCAAATATACTTCTTTGAGATTTTGTGCTAATCGCTCAATTTCTGTCTGTAGTCCAACAAGAAATACCGAATCTTCATCTAATATTTTATTTTGATGTAAATGTTTGAACCAGCGAGGGTTAAGTTTTTCAGACCATGTTAAAGATCGCCAATATTTTCTGATCAGAACGCGGCACTTTCCCCTGCCTAGAGGAATTGCATATACAGCATTTCCAGAATAAAAACTATTTGCTTGGCTGCCAAATGCATATATCACTAAATTAGGGGCGACGAAATCTATATTAGACCAGTTTGCATTCGGTGTCCGCGTTCTGCGATATCTGCCTCGAATTCCTTTTGCGGAACTCTCGATTATTTCCATTTCTAGCGGTTGGGCGTTTTCTCGTTTAGCATTAATTTCAGTGCGATCGTGGCTGATCGAAACGTGAGCTGGATCTACGGCATTTTCAATAAAATAGCTTTGGTCATAAGGAATATCTGCTACATAATCTAGGCAGATACATTCCGGCTTGTCCAATTCCGCTATGGTTGGGATCAATTCTTCATCAGCAGCTTTCAGTTCGCCAAACCAGACCCAGACTATACCTTGGCGTTCTACAACTTTAAAAGATGGCAAGCAAGCATTGCTAGGAATTTTGGCATCTGTTGGTAACTGGGGAATGTGCAGACATTTGCCATCAGTAGCAAACTGCCAGCCGTGGTATAGGCACTCAATTCTCCCATCGATAATTTGCCCATCCGAGAGTTTAGCAGCGCGGTGGGGACAACGATCTGTTAAACACCCCAATTTGCCATCTTGATTTATGAATAATACAAAAGGTTCATTATAGAGGGAAAAGCTGTGAGGGCGGTCTTTCGCTAAATCTTGCCGGAAGGTTATAGGATACCAGCAGTTTTTCCAGTTAAACTCTTGGCTAATTTCTGGTATCGGGAAAGTGACAAAAGGTTGTTCTATCTCTGGTTTATCAGGAGTAATTGTCATATATTTTCGTTCTTTTTATGGTTTTTAAAATACTATAACAACTGCTTTTTTAGCTGGGTGGCTTATCTATAACTCAATACGCTTCAGGTTCAGTTAAGGAAAGTTATCTATTGAGGCAGGTAGGGGGAGAGAAAAAGGCTTATCTCAAGCATATTCACCTCTAACTCTGATTAAATAGGCAGGTATAAATAAATGAAAGTTTATAGTCAGTGCTATAGTTCTTATGCTGAACGCTCTGAAGTGTTCATAAACAATCGAGTGTACTTTATACTTAATAATTGCACTCACCTAGTTAACATTGTTTAGTGAATGTAAAAAGTACTGAATTTAGATATAAAAATTAATATAACTTAATCATAAAATATATTATATTACCATGGCTTGACATCTAATAGGATGTTTCAAAAGTCACAATTCCTACTAGCCCTGGCGACTGGAAGTCGCGGCTACACAGACAAAACCCACCTGCGTGGGTTAAAAACCTTGATTTTGTATTAGTCCACGGAGGTGGACTTTGCTTGTGTAGTAGCGAATTCTATTCGCCCAATACTTTTCAAACATCATCTAAGATTACAATATCTTACAACCGGAAATATTAATTTCTAACCCACCTTCGGCACCTGGTAATATCAAAAAAGCTAAAAGCTATACTTAAAAAAATAATTTATTTGAGTAGTCAGGGAAACCTAAGATTTGGAAATGAAAGCAACAACCTACAGAAAATTAATAGCAAAGCAACTGAATCCAGATTTTAAATCTGCCGTTGAAGTTGTCGAGATTCCTATTTCACAACCTACTGATAGTCAACTTTTAATTCAAAACAAATTTGCTGGCGTTAATGGTGGCTTTGACACCTTACTTTGTCGTGGTAATGTTCCATATATTAACTCAATTCCTCCCTTTGATCTAGGTGTGGAAGCTGTGGGAAAAGTTGTCGCTATCGCTGAAAATGTTAAAGATTTTCAAATAGATGATGCTGTCATAACTACATTGCGTGGTGGCGGTTATCGAGAATATCAGGTTATCGATGCAAACTTAGCCGTGAAGGTGCAGGAAGCAACGCCAGAATTGCTAACACTAATACCTACAGCTATATCAGCTTTGGTGGCATTGGAACAAGTGGGAGAGATGCGAAGTAATGAAGTGGTTTTAGTGACAGCAGCAGCAGGGGGAACTGGTCATATTGCGGTGCAATTGGCAAAGTTAGCTGGTAATCATGTCATTGGTACTTGTAGTTCTGAGGCGAAGGCAAAGTTACTGAGAGAATTAGGGTGCGATCGCATTATCAACTATCGCACAGAAAATCTCAATCAAATCCTCAAGCAAGAATATCCCAATGGGATTAATCTCGTTTTTGAGTGTGTAGGTAAAGCCGTATTCGATACTTGCGTTGAAAACTTAGCAGTGCGGGGACGCTTAGTAGTCGTTGGTTTTATCTCCGAATACGCAAATAATGTCGAGCAAATTACCCAATCACGCATCTATCAGCAGCTATTTTGGAAATCTGCTTCTGTGAGAGGCTTTCTCATGCCTCATTATAAAGAATATATACCAGAGGCACGCGATCGCCTTTTAAACCTGTTCTACACAGACAAACTTAAAGTTGCCGTTGACTCAACACAGTTTCAAGGCATAGAATCAATACCTGATGCTGTAGAATATCTTCTCAGTGGTCAGAATTGTGGGAAAGTGGTGGTGAGGTTTTAAGTAACACGGTATTAGTTTGTACAGGAGTTGTATTTGATTTTTGAAAAAAATCAGTACACCCCGAAAAGGCTTCTTCCCATTCGCCTACGCTCACGGCAAGCCTACTCCCTGTCTACGCAAATAATTTCAAAAATCAAAGCAGACTGCTATATCCGGTTGAGGTGAGAATGACACAAGATTCAGAAAATACTTTAAAAGTTGCTCAACAAGCATTTGATCATTTTACGCATGGTCTAGCAACAGGAAATTGGGAACCATTCTTAGATATGCTTACAGAAGATTTTACCCTTTGGTTTCCAATGGGAAAATTCCACGGTTTAAATGTGGGAAAAGAGCGAACTAGAGAATTTTTCGACTACGTTTTTGAATCCTTTAATCCGGGTTTGAACCTGACTGGTTTAGACCGTGTTACCAGTAATGAAACAACGGCTGTTTTTGAGTTTCGAGATGAGGGAGTTTTGTTAGGACAGCTTTACAAAAATCGGGTAGCAGTTTCTTTTGATGTGCGTGGAGACAAAATTTGTGGCTATAGGGAATATTTTGGCAGCGACGGTAAATCGTATTAAATAATTTGTAATTACGAATTACAAATTACGAATTATTTAATACTGTTTTGTTAGTTTCTCTCAGGGTTGAGTTCGTTGATTTCTCTGCACTTAGCCTCTGCGGCTTGATATGCTGTTAAATAGTCTTGACCACCTAACATGACATCACCGTAATATTCATAAGGTGGATCATCATAAATTGGTAATGGGTCATCTTCTGGATAATCTTCTTTCGATTCTTCAATGATGGCTTTCAGTTTTTTAACGGTCAGCCTTTGTGCTGCAAAATACCAGAGTTCTTGGGGATTTTTGTTCAGGTGCGGTAATGTGGGATCGATAATGCGTACAATAGAGCCATTGTCTGAGGTATCGTCTAGCTCGATCCAACTGTGTTCAACCGGTCTGTATGGCTTTCCAGGAAAAGCTAAAAATCCCTGAATATATCTTGCTCCCTCAGTTGACAATGCTGCTTTGTAAGCATTATCAAACGGAGTGCTAGCTCTGCTGTTTATGCTTTCAGCAATTTTGATTGACAGCGTTTCATCCAATAGTTTGTTCATCAATAGCAAGGATTAGAGCAGCCATGAAAACATATTACCATTGCTACTCACCGTCTTGGTTATAAGATTGTGGCGATCGCACTTTTATTCCCGCTTACCTACTTATGTTTATTTATAAAATTATGGGTTTATGGGGGGATCAAGTTTTATCCGAACTGTCTTGGGACGACAGGGGCTTCCCCAACAAACTTTCCCAGAGGGCATATTAGTAAAAACACTACTACGAGCGCCAATCACAGCATTAGCCCCGATTTGCACTCCCGGCCCAATAAAACAATCTGCCGCTACCCATGCACCATTGTCAATGGTGATACTCGCTGTTTTCAACCCAAAGGCCGGGTCTTGGAGATCATGACTACCAGTACATAAGTAACTTTTTTGGGAAATTACGCAGTGTTCACCGATGGTGATCTGATCGAGGCTGTATAAAACTACGTTATCTCCAATCCAACTGTAGTTCCCAATGGTGACTTTCCAAGGGTAGGTGAAGCGGGCGGTGGGTCGAATTAATACGCCTTTGCCGATACGAGCGCCAAATAATCGTAGCAAAGCACAACGCAGAATATTTAACGGTTGAGGAGTGAGAGGAAAGGCGATCGCTTGTACAAACCACCATAATAAAATATACCAACTTGCACGCCCCCGGTCAAACCAAGATTGGTCATATTTACGTAAATCTACGAAAGGTTGGTCATTTGTCATTTGTCATTTGTCATTTGTCATTTGTAGAAACGCGATTAATCGCGTCTGTATAGGATTTAGGAGTCAATAGTCAATAGCTTTTCCTCTGTTCCTCTGCTCCCCTCCTCCTCATCTCCTTCTTTCGGTGTAGTTGCAGTATTTAAGTGACCACCACAGTTGCGTAATTCGTAAAGTTTAACGCCAATTTGATATTCATATTGACTCAGCAAGCATGCATAAATATATCCTGCTTTGCCATCCAAAAAACCGCGTTGAATAATATAAAACAAAACAAACCGTAAAATGGGTTTAAATGGCAGGCGTACCCACACTTTTTTCAAAAAGCGCTTGCGTTGCACGGCATCACCAAATAGATTGGCACTGATGGTACCGCTATCATCTTTACCTGCGAGAATATTAAAATAAACACTAGCTTCCCAGTTGGAATAGCGGTTGTGTCGTTCTAACCAGTGATAAAGGTCGCGGAAGTCTTCGTGGAGCATATCATTTTTGAGATACCCAACTTTCCCCTGCAAAATCACATGTTCGTGAACTTCGTTATCACCAGTATTGAGAATATCTTCTGTATGTAAATTTTCGTAGCGACCATTTTTATGTTGAAATAAACGTAAATTCCAATCGGGATATTTCCCACCATAGCGAATCCATTTTCCTAAGAAAAATACGCGGCGGTTGAGATAATAACCTGTATATTCCTTGTTTTGAATTACCTGGTCAATTTCTTCCCAAAGTTCGGGGGGTATGCGCTCATCGCAATCTACAATTAGCACCCATTCGTTGCGAAAAGCTAGATTATCTAAAGACCAATTTTTCTTTTTGGGCCAGCGTCCATTGAAGTTGAATTGCACGACATTTACACCGTGACTTTTAGCAATTTCAATGCTGTTATCGGTACTTTGAGAATCTACTACAAATATTTCATCTGCTCTGGTGAGGCTAGCTAGGCAGGCAGGCAAGTTTAGTTGTTCGTTTTTTGCCGGAATTAGTACTGAAACTGGTATTTTAGATGACATATGAGTATAAATTATGTTATTGGTTATTTCTTATTTGATGTGGATAAAAGACCTTGAATAGCAGCATTTAAATAACCAATCTGACCGTAAGCATAAACAAGTTTGTCAAACCGTTCTGCTGGATCAGAAAAATATTGCAATGCCTTATACAAGCCGCGCACAAACCGTTCGCTACCTCGCTGCAATTGAGCGATACCGGCTTTACCACTGAGTTGTTCTCGATAGCACTCACTGATACCCTGCCACCAGCCTCGATTTAAAAACCAGGAGCGTTGAAGGCGCTCTGGAGCAATATTGTGAGCAACTAGTGCTTCGGGAAGATAAGCGACTTGCCAACCACGCTCTAGGGCAAATTCGGTCATTTGCAGTTCTTCATTTGATAATAGATTTTTCCCCACTCGACCGAGATGAGGATCAAAACCGCCAATTTCTTCTAGGAAACTGCGGCGGATGGAGTAATTTAAGCCTCTGGGGGTTGAGCCAGGTTGCTCAATGTAGATGGTAGTGTCACCCAAGTCGTATGCACCCAGATTTGCAGCTAGGCCCGGAGATAGCCACCGTGGTTGTTGGATTCCTGAGGGCCAGATGAGAGTGACTTTGCCACCTGCGATCGCTAGCTTAGAATTATTGTAGGCAAAATATAAAACTTCTAGCCAGCGATCGCAGGCTACGGCATCGTCATCCAAATAAGCAAGGATATCACTACTAGCTACTTTTGCACCCGTGTTACGGGCGACAGATAAACCAATAGTGGGTTCAAAGACATACTTCAGGCGCGGATTATTGTGGGTTCTTAGTTCTACAACCTCACGAGTGCGATCGCTAGACCCATTATCAACTACCACAACTTCAAAGTCAGCAGCAAAATTCTGCGCTAAAAGACTATCAATTGCAGCCCCTAAATAGGTATCTCGATTGTGGGTACAGATAATGGCAGAGATTTGGGTGTCTGGCATAGATTTAATTTTGGACTTTAGATTTGGGACTTTCCTGCAGAACGCTACGCGTAGCTTGCTTCTCCGTTCGCGGAGCGTCTCCTAGAGAAGGAGTACGGCTACGCTCAGTCGAACGATTTGAGATTAAAATCTTAAATCCAACGCACAGCTGCTGAGAGTTAATCTAAACTAAAAGTTACTGACCCACCAACCGAGTTTTTTCGGAGATGTCTTTTAAAACTTCACGTTTGTTGAATATGTCCGTGTAAAACGACGAGAGTTTGGGCTAGTTGACTCAGACGGGTTTCCAAAGATTGTTTGCGCCCCAACAGTTGACGTAACTTTTGGTAACGAGCGATCGCCATACTAACATTGGGAACCTGATCTGATGGACATGGGCGCGACCAGACTTTACCAGCATCGTCTACACCACAGAGGCGATAGCCAGTAACAGATGATTCATAAGATACTTTTCCACCAGTCGCGCAAATTTCTTCTACGTAGTTCATCAGGCGGTCAACTTCTGCATGGCGCAGTGTTGCGGTTCCTCCCGCTTCTGATTCCTGGGAATTGGATTCTAACCAACCATTAACAATTGGTCCTTCTAAATAAATATCCTGAATTTGCTTCAAAATATTTTGTAATTCTGTTTGCCATCCGGCGACAGTTTCCTGAATTTCTTGCAATAGATTCATCGCCAATGCTGGATTGGCACCGTGGCGATGGCTACTAAAACTCGGAGTTTTCAACTTGGGTAGGCTGGGTATTTTGCTACCATTGTCTTCTGCTTGAAAGGTCTGCACAGAGTCATGGTGAGGAAAGAAATTTTGTTCAGGAGGATAATCACTCTCAGTATTTACGCCCAAGTTAACTGTTTGTCCTTGTGTATTCAGTTCCCCATCCTGGGAAGATGCAGT
This sequence comes from Nostoc sp., assembly GCF_054880495.1. NCBI lineage: Bacteria > Bacillati > Cyanobacteriota > Cyanophyceae > Nostocales > Nostocaceae > Nostoc > Nostoc sp. The sequence continues at coordinate 419 of NZ_JBTYKD010000164.1, read as the reverse complement.
TTGTGTACTTTCCGTGGGTTCGTTAGCTCCGACGCTGATTCTAAAAGAGAAAGGCCGTTTTGTGGTCGAATCACCTGTTTCGGCGGCAGAGGCAGTGCCGCGATTCCCTAAATCGTGTAGAGTTGCTTCTATGCGTTTTAAAGCTGCGTTCATAAAGACATCCTAAAGTTTGCTGTCCCCAGTAGTATTAAATAATTAAGAATGGGGTTGTTGGGGCATCAATGATGCTGGTGCTAATTTTATACCTTAAAAGTTATTTAAAACCAAAAATCTCACCGATGAAGTAAAAAAGTGCGGTGAGAAATTGCAACCATAGGGATATTGTTAAAATAGTCAGAAAAGAACTTTGGGTAAAATCATCTTAGTAACAGGACCAGCACGATCTGGTAAAAGTGAATGGGCGGAAACTCTGGCTATGC
>NZ_JBTYKD010000163.1:0-10915 GCF_054880495.1 Nostoc sp. | reverse complement strand
GCTCCGCTCCACCCAACCTACGTCTAGGTCTAATGCACTATTTTAGCCTAGAGGGTCCACTACGTGCATTTCAAAAATCAAATACTAGTCCTATAGTGGTATCCCAAATCAAATTGAAATGTCCATTAATGAGCATACCGATAGCCCCTAGTTATTTTCCAAACCATGATTTAACCTCCGATTTTCAGGTAAATAGACCACGCGGTAGGGGCACAGCATGCTGTGCCCCTACGACAGATGTGGTTCAAATACATGAAAACTGCTGTAACATCCGATTTATTTAGACCGAAAAGTTTTCTGTAAGCCTTACTAACTGGAGTTTAAGCTAGGAAACGCTTCTAAAATCAATCATCGTCTGACGATAAGCATCTGGCAAACCTGTATCAAAACACTTACCTTTAACAACATATCCTGTCATTCCCTCTTCTTGACGCAATCTTTCCAGACAGGATGTTAACTGAAATTCACCTCGTTCTCGGAAATTTTTATTGATGTGTTCTGCGATCAAGTCAAAAATTTTCGGCGTTAGTAAATACAAGCCAAATATACCTAAAAAGTCATTTTCTGCCATTCCCTCTACACGCAAATGCTGTTGTGCATACTCAATGGTGGGTTTTTCATAGAGTTGTGTAACTGACAAAATCGAGTTTAACTCTTGCCAAACTCCTGTTACACACCCAGCTTTATGAATAATCTCCGATGGTATTGTAGTTAAACTCACAATGCTTTGATTAACTTGTTCGTAAACATCTAAAACTTGACTAGCACAAGATTTCTCAATGTCAGAAGCATAAATGTGGTCGCCCAACATTAACAGAAACGGCTCATTTTCTACCCAATCTTTGGCACAAAATACCGCATGACCATAGCCCAATTGCTCCTCTTGCAATAAAATGGTAATTCTGTTACCTAAATCTTCGAGATATCGGCTATATTCTTGATTTTGCGGTGAAAGTTTATCTAAAAGTTCTTTTTTGGGTGGATTTTTCAATAAATCTTCAAATATTTCTTTGTCATCCGGCTGTACCACGATCGCAACTTCTGTAATTCCACCACTGATTGCCTCTTCAATAATTGCGATAATCACAGGTTTTGCCCTACCATCTCGATCAATAATCGGGAAAAGTTCTTTTTTGACAACCTTGGTAGCTGGAAACAACCGAGTCCCGAAACCAGCCACCGGAATCACAGCTTTTCTAACTTTATTTTTCTGCATAAGCAATTTATCACCCCAACTTTTCAAACAACTCCGCCAACACCACATTAGAAAACAAAAAACCGTGTGGATCAATCAAACGCAACCTTCCCCCACCAAGTTCCACCCAACCTTTATCAACGTATGGTTGCAAACATCTGCAAATTTCTTCTACCTTCTCTTCCCCAAACGCTTCCGCCAACGCCGCCAAACTCACACCCTCCGCCAAACGCAACCCCAACATTAATGTTTCTAACAATACTTCCTTTGGGGGAGTCACATCACAATCAATCACACCGCCAGCTTGCACCCACTGGTAATACTCCCTAGTTTTGCGCGGACGAGTGAAGCGTTTCCCGTCAACATAACTCGCCGCACCCATACCAAAACCATAATAAGGGCGGTTTTCCCAATAAACTCGATTATGCCGGCACTGATGGCCAGGTTGGGCATAATTGGAAATTTCATAATGTTTATAACCTGCATCAGTCAAAACCTGCTGCCCCATCTGGTACATTTTGACTGTGGCTTCATCCGTGGGCAAAGGAGTATCACCAGGTTTGTAATAACGACCAAAGGCTGTACCTGGCTCAATGGTAAGATCATAGATGGAAATGTGAGTCGGTACAAGCGCCACCGCTTTTGCTAGGGAATCTTGCCATTGAGCCAAAGACTGATGCGGCAACCCGGAAATTAAGTCTAAACTAAATTCAGGAATCTCGACTTGGTGGATTAGTTCCACAGCTACAAAGATATCTTCAACTGAGTGCGATCGCCCCGCCGTTTGCAATAATTCTGCTTGAAAGGCTTGTACACCTAGACTTACCCGGTTCACGCCTGCACTGCGATAGCCTGCGATATGTGCTAAATCAAAGGTGCCTGGGTCGATTTCCATAGAAATTTCTGCCCCAGACGCAATCCCAAAATGCTTCTCTAGCTGTGTCACTATACCTTGTAATTGCTCTATTGATAGCAGCGAGGGAGTACCACCACCAAAGAAAATTGTCTTCAGGGGTTGACCAAATGCTGGTGTCATGGCAATTTCTTCACATAGCACCTCAACATATTGGGAGATAGTACCAGATGTTTCGCCCCGCAAGCGATCGCCCACAACAGACACCGGGAAATCACAATAAAAACATCGCCGTCTGCAAAAGGGAATATGCACATAAGCAGAACTCGGAATTCCCGAAATACTAAATTTTTGACTCATTTTGAGAAAATTTTTAAGTTAACCCAACTGCGAATTAGAGACAATGAAAATGAGTCGTTTATTTACAACTTTTTGCCCTTTTACAACAAAATGATCAAAAATATTAAGATAAAAGCCTTTCGTTATAATAATTGCAGATATTGCCCTACTAAACCCTTAGTCTAAGTCAATACTGATTAGTTTATCTTACCGATAAAATAAAAAATACTTAAGTTTATCGCTAAACACAGTTGTAGGAAAACAAGACAACCATGCTTGACGCCATTATTATTCTCTCATTTATTCTAGCAGCGTCGGGAATAGGGTTCTACAGCATTGAACTACTACCCAATAGCACGCTAGATCAGGTAACAAATCTTGAAGCTTTACGCTTAGTCGTTGCCGTCTTTGCCGCGATTATTGGTGGTGCCATCGGGCTGAGTTTCCAGACGACATATCGTCGCTTAGAATCCCAAATCAAAGAAATGCCTCTGGAAGTGATCTTAACTCGTGCCATTGGCTTAGTGATTGGGCTATTGCTAGCTAATCTGATGCTAGCCCCGCTATTTTTACTACCTATACCGGCAAATTTTGGATTTATTAAGCCACTGGTGGCAGTTGTCGGCAGTATTATCCTCTCGGTGACTGGGATGAATTTGGCAGATACCCACGGGCGAGGCTTATTGCGGTTCATTAATCCCAACACTGTCGAATCGATGGTAGTGGAAGGAACGCTAAAACCCGCCAATACCAAAGTTTTAGACACCAGTTGCATTATTGATGGTCGCATTGAAGCCTTACTAGAAACAGGGTTTCTGGAAGGGCAAATTCTCGTGCCGCAGTTTGTCTTACAAGAACTGCAACAAGTAGCAGATGCTAGCAAAGACCAAAAGCGGGTGCGGGGAAGACGAGGACTTGAAATTCTCAACCGCATTAGGGAAGATTATCCCGATCGCATCCTGATTAATGGAGTTGACTACGAAGATATTCCCACAGTCGATGCCAAGTTAGTGCGCTTTGCCCAAGAAATTAGCGGCACACTGCTAACTAACGACTACAACTTATCCAAAGTTGCCAGTGTTCAGAAAGTACCTGTTTTGAATGTAAATGACTTAGTGAATGCTGTCCGTCCCAGTTATTTACCTGGTGACAACCTTGATTTGAAAATTCTCAAGGAAGGTAAAGAACCCAGTCAAGGCATAGGCTACCTAGATGACGGCACAATGGTTGTTGTTGAAGAAGGTAGCAACTATGTGGGTGGTGAACTGCGGGTAGTAGTCACCAGTGCTTTACAAACTACAGCAGGACGGATGATTTTTGCCAAACCCCAAGCTTCAGCATTGGCATGAGGAAAGAAAATTATAATCTCTTTCCGAAGAGGAGAGAGATTATTTTATCGAAAAAAACTGAGAAACTAAAATTTTAAAACGGAAAAATGTTCACTGAGAACTGTTTTTTAAGAAATTTTAGGTTTCACCAAGAGTTGAGCCAGTCGCGTGGTGTAAGTGAAAGAAAAAATTTATTTTTTCCTGATTTAGAAAACTTTTTTAAAGGAATTTGAGATTTAAGATTTTGGATGTGGGATTGTATCTAAAAAATCCTACATCCAAAATTTTTCTATGCAATATCAGGGGGTATCTGTTTAGGCGATCGCTGTTGTCGCAACTGTTGTTGCATGAGTTTTTCTAGTTCAGTTCGCCGAACTTCAACGGTATGGGTGGTCTTACCCGGCGTTTCCAAAAAAACGATACTATCTACGGGTTCTAATGCCACCATTTGGAACAAAATATGGGTTACAGGAACAATTTCAGCTAGCATTTGAGGGTCAAGCCCAGCAGGGGAAATTAGAGAGACATCCTGTATGGTAGGGAAAGCGTAGATAACACGCTTTTCCAATCCTGGATTAGCACGATTGCTTAATGTAGTTAAAACCCAGCTTGCCTCCGAATTTTGGAGAATATAGTAGTGGGAGTAGCGTAATTTTTGAGCGATCGCTCTAAGGGCAGGAGCAATTGCTTCAACAAGATGTGGTGTCATACCATCGCGGGGTGCATTGTCAATCAGCAATTGAATTTGTGCTTCTAAATCCATAATGACTTGTATACGGCTCCTGGGTAATGGCAATAACATCTATCAAAGTGTGAACAATCCCATGAAAGTTGGGAATAATAAAATCAGCCACATCCTAAATGTAGGATTGGTCTGCGTTTAGCTTATACGTAAAATCCAAAAAGCCAATACCCACAGTCGTACAGGTTGTATTTAAAAACGTTAGGGTCTTTTGAAAACTGAGACTATGAATTCAGCCGCAACCGCAACTATTCCATCTGCAAATATTCTGGAAGAAAATTCTCAAGGCGTGGAGGTAATCTTTCAACTCCTGTCCAGAGAGTTTCAGCAGTCAACCAAAGCTTCGGCACAAAATTGCCACGATGTCGCAACACGTATTACCACCGAAGTCTACCGGATTTGTCATGAAAGCAAACGTATCCAAGCTTCTGGAACTGTAGAAAGCTCGGCGATGACCCTAGCTCGGCATCGGCTGCAACAGTGTCTCAGGTACTATCAGTTGGGTTCAAATCGGGGCAGAGTAGAATTACACAGTACTCTGAGTGCGATCGTTTATCGATACATTAATCCCCCTCAGAAGCAATTGAGCTATCAAGGGCGGCTGACTATAATTGAAGATTTCCTCCAGAGTTTTTATCTAGAGGCATTGAATGCTTTCCGGCGAGAAAATCAACTCGATGCCACTTATCGTCCTCAGACACTTTTAGAATTGTCCGAGTATATGGCATTTACCGAGCGCTACGGCAAGCGGCGCATTCCCTTACCAGGCCGTCAGCAGCAGCTAATTATCCTGCGGGCGCAAACTTTTTCCCAACACCAGCCCCCAGAAACCAGCGTAGATATAGAACAAGCCGCAGAAGGCAGCAATAGTGAAGCCGACGGTTCTTGGGAAGAACCAGCAGTTTACCAATTGCGCTCCACAATGGCAACGCAAGTCGAACCCGAACCCGAAGAAGACACCTTGCGCTCCGTTGTCGTTACAGAATTAATGACTTATCTCGAACAACGGCAACAATCTGACTGCGCTGATTACTTTTCCCTGCGCCTCCAGGATTTATCAGCACAGGAAATTGAGTCGGTTTTAGGTTTAACCCCTCGTCAGAGAGATTATTTGCAGCAGCGCTTTAAGTATCATTTAATTCGGTTTGCCTTGTTGCACCGTTGGGAATTAGTTCACGAATGGCTGGAAGCTTCTTTGCACACCAATTTGGGCTTAACTCCTCAGCAATGGCAAGTATACACAGCACAGCTGGACAATAAGCAACGGTCTTTACTAGAGTTGAAGCAACAAGGACAAGCCGATGAAAAAATAGCAAAAACTTTAGGGCTGTCAATGGCACAACTTCAAAAACGGTGGTTTAAGATTCTTGAACAAGCTTGGGAAATTCGTAACTCATTAGTATCCGGATCAGGTGCATCTACTCATGAATAGTGACTCAGAATCCTTACAACACCAGTGTCTCGATTGGTTATTGACAGATAATGTCAAAACTAACGAGGAATCGGTAGAATGTGAGGAAAATGACGGGGTAAAAAACCTCCTCAAGGAAGCCACTGCTTCAAAAAGCAGTGAGCCAGAATTGGGAGGGACGCCCCAGACCTTTCAATTGGGAGAAATTCCTACTGTGCAAGATCGTTTCCAAGCCGTCCTTAAGCGTCGGTTACAAATCCAAGTCCAAGACCACCCACCGTTGTTTCCTTGGGAAACACACTTAATCGAGTATCCCGATTTTATTGATGAGCCGTCAATGACACTCGTCCCTAGCTGGGGGTGGATGGTACAACAGTCGAAGTTGAACCTGCCACGTCCCTTACCAGAGAGAGTTTTCCGGCAATTGCTAGAACAGTGTCAGGCGTTGGTTACATCTTCAGTGCCACTGGGGGCAAAATTAGTTCAGGCGGTGGAGAACTTTTTTCCCAACGACTCTCAAGCACTAAACGATATAGCTGGATTGGTGCTAAGAAGCACCTATCGGTCTGTAAATACTCTGGAGACACTGCCCAATATTCAGAGCGATTACTCAGATTTACAACCGCGCCAACAGATGGCTTTGTCGTTGCTAGCAGCTAAACAACTGCTAGAAAATTTGACTCTACCAGTTTCAGCAACCAGCCCAGTGGTAGAAAGACAATGGCTAACCAGTGTTGGTACTTTGAACATCAAAGTAGAATACCAGTCTCTAGGTAAACTTACGAAGTTACTTGTTCAAGCTGAGTTACCCGTTAAAGGAACTTTGACGTTGCGGGGAAGTGGCACCTTAGCAATGACAACATCTTCGACTTCGGGATACTTAAATGTAGAGTTAGGCTGCGAACAACTTCACCCAAGTTATACCCTGGAAATTGAGTTTCCAGAAATAGACCAACAGTCGTTGTTGTTTGTCATTAGTCTCACGATTTAGTTTAAATTGCCACCGCTAGCACACTACGTCGAGCAACGCCAATATATAGAGGATTTTCCGACTTTTGAAGCTTATCTTATTTTTCAACAGGCGGTCATTAGGGTGTCTACGAGAAGCAGTTATTACAAAGACACAAAGACGCGAGGACACGGAGAGAGTATTTAATAATTTCTCCGTATTCTGGCGTCTTCTTCTCTCAGTATATCTTCCCCGATCAATCATTTTTTATTTGACATAGTAGTAGGGTAGGCAATTACGTCTCTGGTATTGTGTCCGTTGCATCTATATCATTGCTTCCTTTAGACTCAAATGTTTAACTTATCCAGAATAAATCGGTTTTGGCCTCTGCCTGTAGGTAATTTCTGGCGGCGAAATCCGCACGGGTCGCGTTTGATAGAAGTGGAAGATTCAATTTTATTGCGGGTGCTGGTGCTAGCGTTGGTTATTTTGGGAATTGTGGCGACAGATATCGCCGCCCAGACTTCATTCAGTTTTTGGGCGTTACCCCTGAGTGCAGTAGGTGCGATTTGGAGTTATTATCGTCGCCGCGATGCTAATGTTGCAGTTAAGTTCTGCATCGCCATCGGAATGTTAGTAGCACTGGGTGCTTTGTTTGGGCGGTTAGTGGGCGAGTTGAATGATACGCGGTTGAGTTTGGCAGAGTTATTAATTCAACTACAGGTGTTACACAGCTTTGATACGCCCCGCCGCAAAGATTTGGGCTATTCGATTGTTATCGGAGTGATTTTATTAGGTGTGGCGGCAACGCTAAGTCAGACTTTAGCATTTGCACCTGTGTTGCTGTTATTTTTAGCGATCGCTCTCCCAACTTTAGTATTAGATTATCGCTCACGCTTGGGTTTGCAGCCATTAAAAACTCAAAAGGAAAAATCCCATCAGAAGAATTCCTCAACTCTTAATTTTAAATTTTTAATTCTGAATTTTTTGCTAATTGTCGGTCTGGGGCTGGCAATTTTTGCTATTTTACCCAGATTGCCTGGCTATCAATTACGGAATTTTCCGGTAAGTTCTGCTATTCAAGTAAAAGGTAATTTTACAGGACGTAGTATCATTAATCCCGGTTATGTCCGTCAAGGTAAAGGTAGTAATCAAGGTAGTGGTACGGGGCAAAACCAAACTGGTCAACCAGGAAAAGTAGATAATGACTTTTATTACGGTTTTAATAGCCAAATTAACCAAAATCTGCGCGGCGAGATGAAACCCAAGGTGGTAATGCGGGTGCGATCGCAAGCTGAGGGTTTTTGGCGAGTACTAGGATTTGACCGTTATACAGGTAAGGGATGGGAGGTTTCCCGGAACGAAGATGTTACGACTGTCAGGCGATCGCCTTGGTCTTACCAAATTTTTCTTTACCCATCTGTGCTTACTGGTAAAACCCAAGAGGTAGTACAAACTTATACAGTGGTGTCGGATTTGCCTAACCTAATTCCAGCGATGACTTATCCCAAGGAAGTTTATTTTCCGACACCACTGATCGCTGTTGATCAAGAAGACGGATTGCGATCGCCTGTGGAATTATCAGAAGGACTCACTTACACAGTAATTTCCGCAGTCCCATACCGTGATCGCACTTTATTAGGTGAAGCTTCTACTAATTATCCAAAACATATTAAAAAGTATTATCTGCAAATTCCTCCCGAAATTGCCGAAAAAGTCCGGGAACGCACCGAAGAAATTTTTGCTAACTACAATCAAGAAAAAGTCTCAAAGTCTTCTAAAAGCCTAGATTCACCTTATGAAAAGGCTCTCTACTTAGCTCAATACTTGAAGCAACACTACTCTGTTCCCCAAAATCCTTTAGGATTGCCTTATTTGAGTGAAAAAGAAGACTTAGTAGAAACTTTTTTGTTTAAGCAAAAGGGAGGCTATCCAGACCATTTCTCTACAGTTCTGACGGTAATGTTGCGTTCCATTGGCATCCCAGCGCGGTTAGTGGCGGGGTTTAGTGCCGGAGAATTTAATCCATTTACAGGGCTGTATGTTGTCCGTAATACTGACGCTTATGCGATGACGGAAGTGTATTTTCCTAAATATGGTTGGTTTGCCTTTGACCCCATTCCTAATCATCCCCTAATACCACCATCTGTTGAAGACACTCACAGTTTTAGTGTGTTGCGCCAGTTATGGCACTGGGTTGCTGGATGGTTGCCCTCTCCGGTGACAGGTTTGTTAAATAATGTATTTGGGACAATATTGAGTTGGATAATTAGAGCGATCGCTTGGTTTTTAGCTTTATTCTCTCAAGGTTGGTTTGGCGTATTGACTGGCTTAATCTTGGGGACTATAGCAGCTTTCTTCGGTTGGCTGGGTTGGGGTCAGTGGCGAGAGTGGCATAACCGTCGATGGTTAAAGAAATTGCCAGCAATGGAAAGCCTTTATCAACAAATGCTGCAATGGACAACCCAAAAAGGTTTAGGCAAACATCCAGCCCAAACACCTTTAGAGTATGCCACAGTCTCATACCAGCATCATGCCCCAGCAACTGCTGAGGTAATAGATGAGATTAGCCAAGCCTATGTTAGTTGGCGTTATGGTGGTCATAGTCCTAACTTGAAGCGATTGCGAGAAAGATGGCAAGCTATCAAAAAGACTGCTAAGACTGCTAAGTAATTGTAAAATCTTTCTATCTCTGGTTTCTTTGCGTTTGGAGTAGTTAATAAGTAATTTATTGAACCGCAGAGGCACAGAGATAAGATATTAGAGAGGAATTGATTTTCGAGAGATTAATCCTTAGCTGTTATTTTGGATTTCGTCTAACTTGGCACGCACCGCCTGGATATCTTGCCACATCAACCATTTCGGCGCACCTTGTTCCTTAGAAGGATTACGCAGCAAGTAGGAAGGATGAAAAATTGGCATACATAAACGCCCTTCCCACTCCAACCACTGTCCGCGAATTTTCGTAATCCCCCGCTTATCGCCAGTGATACTTTTGACAGCAGTTGCACCTGTTAACAGAATTATTTTGGGGTCAACTAGGCGAATTTGTTCTAGTAAGTAGGGTAGACAAGCCGCCACTTCTACAGGAGTGGGAACTCTATTATCTGGTGGGCGACATTTATTAATATTGGCAATGTATACATCCTGCTCGGTAGTCAGATTCACAGATGCCAAAATTTTCTCCAATAACTGCCCTGATCTGCCCACAAATGGTAAACCCGTTTCATCTTCATTTTGACCAGGCGCTTCCCCTATAACCATAATTGGGGCTTTGAGATTGCCGCGTCCGACAACAGCATGAGTCCGAGTGTCTCCCAATGGACAACGGTGGCAGCGATCGCAATCCTGTGTCAATTCCGTTATGCTGTCATAAGTTCCCGGAGCGATCGCAATTTTCGCGTCTGTGGGAATCAGTTCTCGTTGGTTAAAGGTTGAGTCGTCAAAGAGGCTGAGTTGGTTTTGGCTGCTCATGAAAATCAGGATTTTGGCATCAGCGCCAGCTGTCTTATCTGAGTTAAATATCGCTCAGGTTGGAGATATATCAGAGTAAATAGACGTTTTGCTGAATACTGATAATTTATACAAATCTGATTGTATCAGTTAATTTGAGACAAAATTCAGTCATCATAAAAGCAGTGCCGTACTAAGATGCTGGGGGAAACCATGTCACATACCCCACTTTTCGCCGATCGCACCCATGCGGGTGAGGAGTTAGCGCGAGTGATTCATGATGTTTTAACTCAGCATTTACCAAGAATCAACTTTTCTAATTTGTTGAGTATTGCTTTTGTTAGCTCGACCCCTTCAATGGGACGCGCTTTAAACTTAGCATCACCACCTGCCTCTAGTAACATGATTGCTCCTATAGGAAAGGCACGAGCAATACTTACTAACAGGGAACGGATATGTTCGTCATCCCAAACCCAACCCCTTTGAAAATCAGGCAATTGAATTTTCCCAACTACAATATCGTTTAGTAAAGCGGCTAGACTTATCTTAGCTCACATCTTGCACCTGACCGAACAAACCCGCAAAAGGCAAATAAGGAATGCAAAAATATAACAGAAGATGAAGATGACCTTTTCAGTACCTAAC
>NZ_JBTYKD010000162.1:0-5494 GCF_054880495.1 Nostoc sp. | reverse complement strand
TGATCTACTAGAACAGACTAAACGGGAAACTTATATTATTCTCTTTCTGAGAGAATAGGTATGGTCGTCCATGAAAAAACTGATCCGGCGTATTAAGGTATTCCTGCGATGTATCCTCAAGAGGTTTTCAGCCAATTCTCAGCAGACATCGCCCGTAATAATAAATTCTCGCGCGTTAGACACATCTATTCCCAGTGTTTATCCGCGATGGGAGTCTGGTTTGGTGCTTGTGTGTTCGCAATGTGCAAACGAGCGGTCAAATATTTTTCATCCAACTAGCAGAAGCTCAACTGCTTCCGAAGACTTAGAGAATTGGTTGAAATCTCGTTTAAAGTTTGAGGGATTATGGGGTGAATTTCGGGTCGTTAGCACCAGTTGTTTAGGGGTTTGTCCACGGATGGGCATTACTGTCGTTCTTGTAAGTAATGGAAGTGGCGGTAATAGTCCATGCTTAATTGTAAATCCTCAGAGCGATCGCGAACTTCTCTACTCATACATCAAACAGAATAAAGGGTGACTTCAAAGCTTTCCTAACGCTTAGTATAGAATTTCATTAATTCATAACAAATCTAGCACTCAAACTTGGAGTTTCTCTGCGTTTAAAAAAGCTACAAACTTATGTAAACCCCTACTTACAACAAAACATTTTTTTCACTTTCAAAACCGATTATTCCCTTATAACCCCAACCGCAGATAAGGACACTTTTCTAAAAATCCAGATGCCTTATTCTCGGCATCTAAGTTATGAATATGTGCTGGCGTAGGTCGAATAATGCCAGCAAACAAGTCATCCAACCCATAGGGAGTGAAAAATTGCCATTGGCCTTGTGTATCTTGTCGAACTCCCACAGCAGTAGCGGTGTGCAGCCAATCTGCGATCGCATCCTCTGTACTAGTGTAAGGTTTGCTACCAATACGCCAACGAGCAAAACTAGCTTGATTTTTTACATCAAACTGGTCATGAGGAAATTGTTCTGTGAGAGTCGCCTTTGCTGCTAGTTCTTGGGAACGGTTCCCCTCTATATCAAAGAATGCAATATCAAAATCTTTAATACCCAACCGACAATTCTCGCCAAAAATTGAATGCCAAACGGTGTTTCGGACTGCACCCCCGGCTAACCACCAGTTAGGTAGATTTAGTTGAGCGATCGCTCTTAATACTATATCAATACGTGTATCAGCTAAAATTATTTGTAGACGAGTGTTACTATTCATATCAAATTGCTGGGATTGTCAACTAGAAGGTGAAAATATTATCATTCACATTTCACTAAGCTTACGGTGTTGATAGTCCTGCGGTGACACTTGGCGGGTCGATGTTTTTTAGGGTAACTGCTGAAGTCATAGTATAAAGAGAACAGGGTTTTACGGAAGCTTAAATTGTGAATTTAGAATTTAGAATTTTTATTTATGGAAGATTTATTTGCGCGGCTAGAACGCACACTCAATCCTGAACTGCCTTCCCTAACAGAGTCACAACAACAACTTCTACAAGAACTCAGTATTGATCAAAATCAACCCGGTACGATTCTGCATGACTTTCAAACTCTGATAGATTTCTTACAACCAAATGGAGTGGAAGTTAGTAGTGTTAATAACCTTCTACCGCTAAAAGTACTATCAGAACTTAATTCTCGGTTAAGTCACCCAATTGAAATTAAACTCAAACGCCCCGTACAGAAATCATACCCCTACATTAATGGACTATATCTGTTATTACGCAGTTCTGGGATAGCCCAAATTAGATCGGAAGGTAAGAAGCAAATTTTAGTATTAGACCCAGCCACCTTAGAATCATGGTTAAATCTCAACCCAACAGAACGCTATTTTAACTTATTAGAAGCTTGGTTAATTTGGGGAAATAACGAAATTTTGGGCGAACATCAAGACTCATTCGGCAATTTATTTAGATGCATTCAACTTTGGACTCGCGTCCCAGATAAAGGTTTAAAATTTCCTAAATATGAAGACCAACACGATATTAGTTATTACCCAGGTCTGCATAACGTTGCTCTGTTAGAGTTATTTGGATTGTTATCTATCAAACATGGAAAACCACAAGAAGGCAAGGGGTGGCGCATTACTAGTTTACAACGCTTGCCCTTTGGTGATGCTCTGTTGCAATTACTCTTTCCATTGGGTATACGAGGAGAATTACAGGATGATGTCAATGTGACTTTTGGAAAATTGCAGTTACATTTTCAACCATTTTTTCCAGAATGGGAGCATAATTTATTTGTTCCCAAGCAAGGCTTTACCGATGGTATATATATTTTTAAAGTGTCTATTTCTCAAGCTTGGAGACGCATTGCCATACCAGCAAAAAAACCATTAAGCTGGTTAGCAGAGACAATTCTAGATGCTTTTGATTTTGACTACGACCATTTATATGAGTTTAGTTATAAAGACCGTTTTGGTCGTATAATCAAAATCGGTCATCCCTATATGGAAACACCCCCATTTGCAGACCAAGTAAAGATTGGTGATTTATCTCTAGAAGCGGGTGCTAAAATGATCTATCTTTATGATTTTGGTGACAACTGGAAATTTGATGTGCAGTTAGAAGCAATTAATCCACCTGATAACAAAATCAAAAAAGCAAAAATTTTAGAAGTTCACGGAAATGCACCTCAACAGTATTGGAGTGAAGATGATGAATTGGATGAAGATGAAGAATGAGGAAGATTTAGGGAGGCGTGAAGAATTAAAATGTCCTTATGTCCCCGTGTTTTTTGTTTGTGTCTGCTACAACCAGCTTTAAGATTGAGATAGCTTTAGTTACAATAAAGCAACACAAATTGTCAGGAGATAAAATCTGTGAGTCTTCCATATACTGGAGGTTGTCAATGTGGACAGATTCGTTATGAAATTCATGCCCAACCGTTAACCCTTTACTTATGCCACTGCAAAGAGTGTCAGAAACAATCGTCTAGTGCCTTTGGAATGTCTCTCACAGTACTACGAGATGCTGTTGTAATTGTTCAGGGAAAACCGAAAGCTTGGACTCGGAAAAATGATAGTGGACGTGAAGTAAATAACCTGTTTTGTGGCGACTGCGGAACGCGATTGTTCCATGAACGGACTTACAACTCAAATACTATCAATGTCAAAGCCGGAACCTTAGATGATACAAGTTGGTTACGCCCAGTGGGTAACATTTGGACACGCAGTGCCCAGTCATGGGTGATAATTTCAGACCAATTGCTCAACTATGACGGGCAACCAGAGGATACGCAGCCTTTATGGGAAAAATGGAAACAACAACATCCATAAATGCACAACTCCCGATATCAGACATCATACCTCTGGCACTTAAACCAACGCTCTCGGTTGCTAGTCTAATTCATGACTGTACCAAAGGAGATAATCATAAATTTTTACTGGTAAACTACTTTAATGAACATATTAAATTATTTAAAACAGTAATAGTAAACCAAAATTATAAGTTCAGCTTGTGTATCATATATATTTCTACTTGTCTGCAAATCATTAAGAAAGCTAACACACTATTAATATTTCACATAAAAACTTACTGGCAATTTCCAATCCAGTGATTTAAGTGAAATTGGATAAGTAAGACGATTTTGGTTCATTCTCAACACTTTTAACAGTTATTTCTAGACAAAGCTGATGATAAACGACACACCAAAAGAATTGAACCCAGACCAAGAAATTGGGCGCTTGATTGATGAGGTAATGTCTTCATCTCTGACTGATGAACAGTACCGCAAAAAGATGCAGCGACGCAAAGAAGTCCAAGAGAAGCGCATCGCAGAAGCTATACCAGAAAAAGGATTAATTATTGTAAATACTGGTAACGGTAAGGGTAAAACTACTGCGGCTTTAGGGATGGTATTACGATCGCTAGGTCACGGGTATAAAGTAGCGATCGTCCAATTCATCAAAGGTAGCTGGGAACCTTCCGAAAAAAGGGTTTTTAGCTATTGGGAAGACCAGATAGAATTTCACGCAATGGGCGAAGGCTTTACCTGGGAAACTCAAGACCGCGATCGCGATCTCGACAAAGCTAGCGCCGCCTGGGAAAAATCATTAGAATATATCCGCAACCCAGACTTTCAGCTGGTCTTGTTAGACGAAATCAATATTGCCCTGAAAATGTCTTACTTACCAGTAGAAGACGTTTTAGCAGGTTTGGCGCAAAAACCAGCTAACAAACACGTTATTCTCACAGGTAGAGGCGCACCGGCTGCTTTAATTGAGCGTGCTGACCTCGTAACCGAAATGACCTTAGTTAAGCACCCTTTCCGCGATCAAGGTGTGAAGGCGCAACCAGGAATTGAGTATTAAAGAAAGAAGAGTTCAGAATTCAGAATTCAGAAATAATTTCTATTGCAGGGGTAATGGAGGTGATTTTGTGCTGTCAAAAATTACTATTCAAAACAGCACTTTGCGATCGCCTCTACATTCTCTACATTTCGCGCATGACGTTGCAGTGCTAGCGGGAATTTGTCCGTCGTCCGATGATGATTGGGTTTGAGTCTGATAAAATTCGGCCGATGGTGACAATGGATAAGCTCACCGCAGTAGAGTGATGGCAATTTATGAGCAGAGCAGTATCTAAACTAACCTGTTCCACATAAAAGCAGAACTTACGCAAACAATAAATAGCCAAAACCCTGATTTTCTTCTTAGGGGCAATTCATGAATTGCCGCTACAGCGTGTACTTTTGCGTAAGTCCTAAAAAGTTGTATATTTATCTAATCGTGTAGACCTTTCACAGTCAACAGTGAATCTGAAATTATTTAAATTTTTAGTTGTAGAAACAAAAGAACGAACTCATGGCAAATTCAGTTTTCAACTTATCTAACCTCAACGGCACTAACGGCTTCGTCATCAACGGTATCAATGCTTATGAGTTTTCAGGTAGTTCTGTAAGCAGTGCGGGAGACATCAACGGCGACGGCATCGCTGACCTGATTATCGGGGCACCAAATGCCTCCCCCAACGGTGACTTCTCAGGGCAGAGCTACGTGGTGTTTGGCAACAAGTCCGGTTTTGGTGCCCAAGTCAACCTCTCCACGCTCAACGGTACTAATGGCTTTGTCATCAACGGCATCAAAGCAAATGACCATTCAGGCTTCTCTGTCAGCAGTGCGGGAGACATTAACGGTGACGGCATTGACGACCTGATTATCGGGACAGATATTGAGGGATCCGGCGGCGAGCTTTCACAGCAGGGCTACGTGGTGTTTGGCAGTAAGTCCGATTTTGGTGCCCAATTCAACCTCTCCACCCTCAACGGCACTAACGGCTTTGCCATCAACAGCATCAAAGCAGTCGACTTCTCAATGAACTCTGTAAGCAGTGCAGGAGACATCAACGGCGACGGCATCGCTGACCTGATTATCGGGGCAGAGATTGGGGGCTCCTTCGGCGAGCTTTCAGAGCAGGGCTACGTGGTGTTTGGCAGTAAGTCCGGTTTTGGTGCCCAATTCAACCTCTCCACCCTCAACGGCACTAACGGCTTTGCCA
>NZ_JBTYKD010000161.1:0-18518 GCF_054880495.1 Nostoc sp. | reverse complement strand
GCAGTCAGTTTACCCAATCAAGCGTCGCGGATTACAAATCAACTTCAGCAAATGCTCGATACAGATGCCGATCTGGGAGTTCGCACCCGTGTAAAATTTGCACAGGAAAAAATTCAGCCGCAACAACATCAAGAGGTGTTTGCACCTAAAATAAAGCTACAAGAGACTGAAGTGCCTGAAGTGCCTTATCGTGGTGATGGCAGACGGTAAGAAATAAGAATTAAATAACATACAATTTATGTCCCTGGCTTACCTCACCCTCAATCCCTCTCCTTATCAAGGAGAGGGAAGCTAGATACAGGATGAAGTTTTGCTATTTTATTTAATCCACGTTCCTTAATGTAAAACTAACCAGACAATAAAGACTGAATTTCTGCCTGGATATTGCCACGGGCAGATGGTTCGGCGAACTCTGACATTAAAGGCGTAAAGTAGATATGCGATCGCTGCAAAAATCCTTCTAAAACCTGCCGACGACCTATGATATAATCTGCCTCTGCCACCCAGCCATATTCCTGGCGAATAGCATGGGTGTATTCTGGATATTGGACTAGGTTAGTAGCGAAAATCGCTAAATCTGCATCAAGTAAAACTTGGCCATCACAGTCATCTACCGCAGCTTGGTGGTTTTTAGTGTTCAGAATCAGACGCGTGACAGTAGTTATAGTACTTTCGGGAATACCCAAATTATTCAGCAATTCCAAAGCATAGTCTGCGCTTCGTTCTTCATTATCTTGAGCTTGAGAGTCATACACAACATCGTGAAACCAGGCAGCTAGTTGAACAGCAGCTAGGTTTTTGGTGTAGCCTTGCAAAATCTGAATTGTGCTGAGAACCTGATCAATGTGTCTCAATGTATGGTAGTAGCGACTAGGGGTAGAATAAGCTGCAACCAAGCAATTAAAGACTTTCTCAGCCGCTACCTGTTCAACACCAAAGGGTTGGAGTGTGTGTTGCCAGTTAGAAAATAAGATATGCGTGAGGTTTTCTGTAGGCATAAATGTAGTATCCACACTCTTAGCATGACTGGGCTAATCTCTTGTGTTGCAACATCTGTCTCATCAAGTTACAAATAGATCAACAAAAGGATAACACTTGTAAGTGATTGAATTGGGCACTTGTACTGACTTGTACTGACTTGTACTGAGCGGCGTCGAAGTAGCGTTCGCGTAGCGTCTCGTAGAGAAGTCGTTGGCGCAGCCTCTCGTAGAGAAGTATTGGGCATTCGTTATTTTCTCCTTGTCTCCCCCATCTCCCCCACTCCCCACTAAATATATGAAAGCGTCAAAATAGAAGACAGAGGCTTTGTAAAAAAAGCCTTGCGTTGATTAACGGAGTTTATTATCAGTGGTATTACAAGTACAAACAAGCACCTACGAAGCTAAAACCCAAGAAATTGCTAAACAACTTCTAGCAGCAACCCAGGAAAATCGTTCGTTTTTTTCTTCCCTGCGAGATCAAATGCGCTGGGATGATAAATTACTAGCTTGGGCGATGAGTAATCCGGGGTTGCGGGTGCAATTATTTCGCTTTATAGATACGCTCCCTGCTTTGCACAGTAAATCAGAAGTTGCCTCACATTTACAAGAATATCTCGGAGATGAATCTGTAGAATTACCAGCAGCTTTAAAGGGCATGCTCAACTTTGCTAACCCCGACTCTATGCCAGGACAAGTTGCTGCTACAACCGTTGGTACTGCGGTTGAGACTCTTGCCCATAAATATATTTCTGGGGAAAATATTAAACAAGTCATCAAAACAGTTGAACGACTGCGAAAAGAAAAAATGGCTTTCACCATCGACTTACTTGGTGAAGCCGTGATTACCGAAGCCGAAGCGCAGTCTTATCTAGAACGCTATCTAGAATTAATCCAACAATTGGTGGAAGCATCGAAGAATTGGACAGCTATTCCGGCTATTGATGAGGCTGATGGCGAACCCATCCCAAAAGTTCAGGTTTCTGTAAAGTTAACGGCGTTTTATTCCCAATTTGACCCTCTAGATCCTAAAGGTAGTGAGGAGCGAGTTAGCGATCGCATTCGTATTCTCTTACGTCGTGCTAAAGAGTTGGGCGCAGCTGTGCATTTTGATATGGAACAGTATGGCTACAAGGATATAACTCTCAGCATCCTGAAAAAACTGTTATTGGAAGAAGAGTTTCGGCAACGCGCAGATATTGGCGTGACAATTCAAGCATATCTGCGTGATAGTGAGCAAGATACCAAAGATTTAATTTCTTGGTTGAAACAACGTGGTTATCCCCTGACAATTCGCTTGGTGAAAGGCGCATATTGGGATCAGGAAACTATCAAAGCAGCGCAGAAGCATTGGCCACAGCCAGTTTACAACGAGAAAGCCGCAAGTGATGCTAACTTTGAAACCATCACTCAGTTATTGCTAGAAAATCATCAATATGTGTATTCTGCCATTGGTAGCCATAATGTGCGATCGCACTCTCGCGCCATTGCGATCGCTGAAAGTTTAAATGTCCCCCGTCGTCGCTTTGAATTACAAGTTCTCTACGGTATGGGTGATAAAGTTGCAAAGGCATTAGTTGACAGGGGTTATCGAGTCAGAGTTTACTGTCCTTACGGTGAATTATTACCTGGGATGGCGTATTTAATTCGGCGGTTGTTGGAAAATACCGCTAATAGTTCTTTTTTACGGCAAAATCTCGAAAATCGACCGATTGAAGAATTATTAGCGCCGCCGATTGTCAAAGCGGAGAAGAACGTACAGACGCGATTAATGAGCCAGCGCGTTGCGGGGGTTCCCTCCGTTGTAGCGACTGGCGTTGCGTCTCTCCAAAGTACAGACGCGATTAATCGCGTCTCTCATTTCCTTGGTGCTGCTGATACCGATTATGCTGAGGAAGAGATGACAAAAAAATCTGCTCAAGCTTTCCAAAGTGTTCGCCAACAGTTGGGTAAAACTTATTTGCCGCTAATTAATGGCGAATATGTGAATACGCCAGAATTTGTTGATTCTCTGAATCCTTCTAATTTCAGTGAGGTAGTTGGTAAAGTTGGGTTGATTAGCGTTGAACAGGCAGAACAGGCGATGCAAGCTGCGAAAGCGGCGTTTCCTGCGTGGAAGAAAACACCAGCTAAACAACGCGCTGATATTTTGCGGAAAGTGGGTGATTTGATGGAACTCCGCCGCGCCGAACTTTCAGCTTGGATGGCTTTGGAAGTTGGGAAACCAGTTAAAGAAGCTGATGGAGAGGTTTCCGAAGCGATAGACTTCTGTCGCTACTACGCCGATGAGATGGAACGGTTAGATCAAGGTGTGAATTACGACATCCCTGGTGAAACTAATCGTTATATTTACCAACCACGGGGTATTGCTGTAGTGATTTCTCCCTGGAATTTCCCGCTAGCGATCGCTTGTGGAATGACTGTTGCAGCTTTGGTTTCAGGTAATTGCACTCTCCTAAAACCTGCGGAAACATCTTCTGTAATTACCGCAAAACTCACAGAAATCTTAATCGAGGCTGGCATCCCTAAAGGTGTATTTCAATATGTACCTGGGAGGGGTTCTCAAGTCGGCGCTTATTTAATAAATCATCCCGATACTCATGTAATTGCTTTTACAGGTTCCCAGGAAGTAGGTTGTAGAATTTACGCAGATGCGGCAACTCTGAAACCCGGACAGAAGCACATGAAGCGGGTGATTGCGGAAATGGGTGGTAAAAATGCGATTATTGTCGATGAAAGTGCTGATTTAGACCAAGCTGTTGTAGGGGTAGTGCAGTCAGCATTTGGTTATAGCGGACAAAAATGTTCTGCTGCCTCCAGGGTAATTGTGCTGCAACCAATTTATGATACCTTTGTGCAACGGTTGGTAGAAGCGACAAAATCCTTGAATATTGGGGAAGCAGAGTTACCGAGTACACAAGTGGGGCCGGTAATTGATGCTAATGCCCGCGATCGCATCCGCGAGTATATTGAGAAGGGTAAGGTAGAAGCAAAAGTGGCATTAGAGTTACCAGCACCCGAACAAGGATATTTTATCGGGCCTGTGATCTTTAGTGAAGTATCGCCAAATGCGGTAATTTCCCAGGAAGAAATTTTTGGGCCTGTGCTGGCGGTAATTCGCGTGAAAGATTTCCAGGAAGCCTTAGCAGTCGCCAACGGTACAAACTACGCCTTAACTGGCGGACTTTATTCTAGAACACCTTCGCACATTCAGCAGGCGCAGGCAGAGTTTGAAGTTGGGAATTTGTACATCAATCGTAATATTACAGGAGCGATCGTTGGACGGCAACCCTTTGGTGGATTCAAACTTTCTGGGGTAGGTTCTAAAGCAGGTGGCCCGGATTACCTCCTACAA
This sequence comes from Nostoc sp., assembly GCF_054880495.1. Taxonomy (NCBI): domain Bacteria; kingdom Bacillati; phylum Cyanobacteriota; class Cyanophyceae; order Nostocales; family Nostocaceae; genus Nostoc; species Nostoc sp. The sequence goes on along the minus strand of NZ_JBTYKD010000161.1, from coordinate 14,186 downwards.
TTTTTGGAACCACGCGCGGTAACAGAAAATATTCAGCGCCAAGGTTTTGCACCAATTGAAGGGGCAGATTAAACTACAAGAGTAGGTAAGGCATCTGCCCTACATACTCTTGTAGAAACCGTAGAGAAGACTTCTTGCATAAATCAAAAAAAGAACCCCACCCCGCCTTTGAGTTACGTCAAATTCTCCCCTAAGAGCCTGCTCTTAGGGGCTGGGGGTGGGGTGTTAGGGACTTTTCCAAGAGGTCTAGAGTTTAATGTCTAATTTAGTTATAAAAGTTGCTGAATTACCTCAAGAATTTCCAGCAATTCAAGCAATTAGGATAGCAGTTTTTCAGCAAGAACAAGGGGTAGATGCCGCTTTAGAATTTGATGGCAAAGATGCAATATCTCAACATTTGATTGCTTATTTAAATGACGAAGTTGTGGGTACTGCCAGAATTAGATATTTAGATGATAAAACTGCCAAAATAGAACGGCTTGCTGTTTTATCTACAGCTAGAGGGCAGGGTATTGGTAAGAAAATTATGGAAAATGCCCTAGAAGTGATAGCTAACAAAAATATTCCAGAAGTAGTGATTCATGCTCAAGAATATGTGAAAGATTTATACAAAAAATTGGATTTTGTAGAAGAAGGAGAAATATTTGAAGAAGCCAGTATTACCCATGTGAAAATGAGAAAAAAATTCTCACAGCAAAAAAATTGTAGGTTGGGTGGAGGCTTTGCGTAACCCAACATCCTGAGACCTCTTGCATAAATCAAAAATAAAAACCCCACCCCGCCTTTGACTTACCTCAAATTCTCCCCTCCCCGCAGGCGGGGAGGGGTGTTAGGGACTTTTGCAAGAGGTTTCTGATAATCAGTTGGGTTGCGCTCCGCTCCACCCAACCTACATCTAATGCACTATTTTAGCCTAGAGGGTCCACTACGTGCATTTCAAAAATCAAATACTAGTCCTATAGTAGTCTGCATCAGTAGTGACTCTACCTGAATTATCCGAATTTTTTATTTAATTTTGAATTTTGAATTTTGAATTGATTTCTCCCGGATGCACTGAATCTGGTAGAAATAGAGTGAACTGACTACCTTTTCCCAAAGTCGATGTAAAGGTAACATCTCCACCATGCAAACGGGCTAATTTGCGTGTTAAAGCTAAACCCAAACCAGTGCCTTCATACTGCCGATTTAACCGACTATCAAGTTGTTTAAACGCTTCAAATAGAAATTGAAACTGATTTGAGTCTATACCAATTCCAGTATCTGAAACTGTAAACCTTATCCCTTGCGGTACTTTTTTGACTACCAGCGATACCTGACCGGCTGGGGTGAATTTAATCGCATTGGTGAGCAGATTGACTAGCATTTGCTTGATGCGCCCCTCATCACCAATACAAATATCCGTTTCTGGGTCAATTTCAGATGTAAGTTGCAATCCCTTTTCTAAGGCGCGATCGCGCACTGTCCATATAGCATAATTACATAAATCTGACACTGGCAAAGGTGAGAGTAACAGTTCCTCTTTGCCTGCTTCTACCTTAGATAAATCAAGGATATCGTTAATCAATGCTAGCAGATGTTCACCACTACTATATATAGAATTTACATATTCGTTCTGCTTTTCATTGAGAGAGCCAATTCTTTCTTGTTGCAACAACTGTGACAAACCTATAATCGCATTCAGAGGCGTCCGCAACTCATGGCTCATGGTTGCTAAAAATTCGCTTTTTGCCCGATTGCCAGCTTCTGCTGCTTCTTGAGAGGCAAGCAGTTTCAACTCTGTTTCCTTGCGTTCAGTAATGTCTTCAATCATCGCTAGAAAAAACTCAGGTTCAGCATTGCTGCTTGATATAACAGAAACAGAGATATGAATCCACATTAAGCTACCATTTTGATGCAGGCAGCGTCTTTCTATCTCAATGGGATATCTCGGCGAGAAGCTGTTGCTGATGTTCTGCGGGTTGGCAGCCAAGCCTCAAAGTTGTCTTTAAATCTGTAGGAATTCTTGACATCAGTTGTTTGTAAAGTTTTAAATCCCCCCTTTCTGTGGGAATGTAATCTGTAAACGGCTTGCCGTATAGTTCTTCTCGACTGTATCCAAAAATCTTGCACAGTGCCAGATTAGTATCGACTATCTGCGCTTTCATATCTATAATTCCAATGCCGATAGACGAACGCTCAAAAATCGCCCGGAATTGTAAAGCCTCTTGAGCTTGTTTGTAGTCTGTAATATCTCTAGCCAACACCACCTGCATTAGTTGCCCTCAATAAGAAATAATTTTGCCTTGTAGTTCTACGTAAAAAGTAGAACTGTCTTTGTATAACTACAATTACTTGATATGATTTCTCATAACCGGAAAGTATATTTTTTCTAATCAAATTCTTGCTGAGGCTGACTACCAAAACACCCTTGATTCTCCTAGAGAAAGATGCCTAAAGATTCATATTTTGCCAAAATTAAGGTAAAAGCAGCTGTTGTGGAGGTGAAACGATGACGGATAGTAATGTGAGAATTGTTTCTTTAATTCCCGGTGGAACAGAGATTTTAGCGACACTAGAGTTGGTTGATGCTATTGTGGGGCGATCGCACGAATGCGACTACCCTCCAGAAATCCAAAATCGCCCCATTTGTACCCAAGCACGTTTAAATTCCAATGCCTCTAGCAGCCAAATTAACGATGAGGTGAACAATTTATTGCAATCTGCTCTCAGTATTTATGAAATCAAAACAGACGTTTTAGAGCAGTTGCAGCCTACCCACATTCTCACTCAAGACCAGTGCGATGTTTGTGCTGTCAGCTTACACGAAGTTGAAAAAGCAGTTGCCACACTCATTGACAGTAAACCTCAGATTATTTCTTTACAACCCAATAGTCTCCAGGATGTCTGGGCTGACATTGAGCGAGTCGGCAAGACCTTTGGCGTAGACTCGGTAAAAATCTTAGAAAACTTAGAAGCTCGCGTCAAAATTTGTCAGCAAAGAATCCAAGGGCTTTCTTTACATGAAGTGCCTACTGTCGCCTGTATCGAGTGGACTGATCCTTTGATGATTGCCGCCAATTGGATTCCAGAATTAGTTAACTTAGCAGGAGGACACTCTCTATTTTGTGGTAAAGGTCAGCCTTCTTCGACCTTGCCGTGGGAAACACTTTTAACAACTAATCCCGATGTCATTGTTTTTATGCCTTGTGGCTTTGATTTAAATCGGACTCGCCAAGAAGCCAATTTGTTAACTCAACGTTCAGACTGGGAAAAACTGCACGCTACCCAATCGGGTAGGATTTACATCACTGATGGCAATTCTTACTTCAATCGTCCAGGTCCGCGACTGGTAGATTCTCTAGAAATTTTAGCAGAAATTTTGCATCCAGAAATTTTTGAATACGGTTACAAAGGAACAGGTTGGGAACCTTTGTAATGTCTGGTTTCAAAATTTATCTGAATGTGCAAACTAGCTGATTTGGTTACGGTATTTGTTCAGAATCTGCCGATGGTTCATTGTTAAATAACAACAAACGTGCAGCAAGGACGGCAAATCCCACAGATGCGATCGCTTTTAACAAGCGTGTAGGTAGTAATTGTGCTACTGCACCCCCTGCTAATGATCCCAACAGGCTTGTTAACAGCAATGCGCCTGCTGCACCAAAAAATACTGCACGCCCAGAATTAGAACGCCCTGAAAGTGCGATCGCTGCTAGCTGACTTTTGTCACCCAATTCTGATAAAAAAACTGTAATAAAGCTCAGTCCTAAAAGATGCCAATCCATATTGATAAAGGGGGATGAGGGGGATGAGGGGGATGAGGGAGATTAGGGAGATTAGGGAGAATAAGTCCAAACTCCTGTACAGACGCGATTAATCGCGTCTCTAACCTTGGAATATATCCCAAAACAGCATTAGGGAAATTACCAACAACATCACGCCGGCTGATTTTTCTACAGTTTTCTGGCTGAGTCGTCCGGCTATCCAACTACCTAAAAGTACACCTAATAAGCTGGTAGTTATCAGCGCAGCCGCAGATCCGATAAATACTACCCACGGGGAATGAGATTCTGCACTCATTAATAGCGTGGATAGCTGAGTCTTATCTCCAATTTCTGCTAGAAAAATGGTTACAAAAGTTGTACCAAAAACTACTAGCACTGATTGCTGCTTTTGAGGACTATCCGCAACTACAGGCTGAAGTGGCAGGGCGATCGCAGGAGTTAAGTTTAAATCAGTGCTGTCTTTCGGTTCTAGCTCGATCTCAGTCTGAGATATGCCAGAAATACCTAAAGGAGCAGAGTCAAGTTTCACAGGCAGTAGTTTTGTTGCTAGGTTGTTTTCATATTTCTATCATTTTCTCAGATTCTTGTAATAAATTGCAACCCCACACACTAAAATCAGTGGTCCGAGTGTCAAAGGCCAATAGCTTTGTCGAAGCGTAATATTTCTAAACTGCGATCGCCATATACTCCTTCTATTTGCTGGCGACAGCAGTCAATAGCAAAATCGTTAACTTCTTCTGGTTCAACCCCATACATATCTTGAAACACTTCTGATTCTACGCGACAGAAGCGAGGACGATTTGGGTAGATGCCACATTCTCGTGTGGTATGGTCGAAATTAACGCACCATCCTCCTTCGCCTACCATGTTGAGGTAGAGTTCTAGTTCTGGTGATGAGAGATACTCTTCCAAATCTGGACGATCTGCTGGATCAAGATTACAGCAGGCTCCACATTGCTTTACACATTGCCAAGTTGACATTTTCGATTAGGGAGTGGGGAGATGGGAGAGTAAGAATTTTAGATTTTAGATTTTAGATTTTAGATTGAAATTTAACCGAGTACCGTGGGTTTAAATCCCCCGGTTCAAAAAATAAGCAAGTTTTGGGCCGGGGTCTAAATCTCCGTCACAAAACTTAATTACGAATTACGAATTATTTAATCTAAAAGACGCTCGCAGACTCGCTAAAGCTCCGCTATCATCAATCCAAAATCCAAAATTGAATTGCCCAATCCCCCTATTGTACGTTTTTATATCTTTTCTTATAATTTTGTTAAGTAAATTAAATCTAGCAGTCCATAGCCAGATATGATCGATTGCAGGTTTTGTAATTAAGTTATTAAATTTTTTAACGTGTCGCGGAAGTCCCCACCTTCTGGTGCGTCCGCTACGCGAACAATGTACTCATAAGGTGTGGATAGGGAGCGGGGGTGAGGATTGCATAGGCGTATTGTTTTTTTACGTCAGCAAAAACAAATACGCTTATGGATGACGAATACTACTTGTTTTTCTGATAGAATTATTTGGTCTTGACCATCAATGCCATAAGCGAAAACCTTTTCTTATAGGTATATGTTGCAAGAGAACCCTTCTCTTCGAGAGGCTTCGCCAACGACTTCGCTCAGGGTAAAAGATTTGGGTCTTGGGAACCAGGAATCCTGCCCTTGGAGGGAATCTCAGACTTTCTAGTACTACGGAGTTCTAGAGGCTATTCCCGATGAATTGGGAAGCTCCGTCCGTCTTACGGCGGAGTAGTTCACTACAATTGGAAGGAGAAAAGGAAAATGTTTGACGGTTTGTTTAACGCTTTTACCAGTATAAATTGGGAAGTTATTTTCCAATTGTTGTCCGTGGCGCTAATTGTGATTGCTGGTCCTGCGGTAATCTTTGTGCTGGCATTTCGCAACGGCAACCTTTAACAGGGCTGAGTGCTGATTGAGAGTTAGGAGTTAGGAATAAGGAATTAAATTCTATTCTCAACTCATACTCATAAATCAGCACTCGCAGTGTCACACTTCACAAGCGATAAGTTAATTAAGAACTCCAAACCCTTCTCTACGAGACCCTTCTCTACGAGACGCTACGCGAACGGCAAGCTCAGGGCATCGCGCTGCGCGAACGACAGGTGTTACAGGTAGCTCTGCCGAACTGCTCAGGGCATCGCTTCTAACTCCTAACTCTTAACTGATAACGCTTGAAGGGCAGCTTGGATAATATTGTCATAGTGTGGTTGAGAGATATCAATTTCTTTGGCGTTTTGACGATTAATTCCCAGCAAACCAATTATATGTCCTGGCTGCATCGCTAATACTTTGCCTTCAGAATTTTTAATTCTTAATTCTGCTTCAATACCGTTTTTATAGAAACCACAAGTATAATGTCGCTGGTTGTACTCAAAGGTGGTGCTTGACGGGGTAGGTGGCGAAGCAAAAAATTGTTGAAGCTGAATTGGGAGTCTGACACCGATTAACTCTAGCTCGATGGTGGTGTTACCGTTAAAGTAATTTTCTCGCAGTTTGTAAGCGACATCCACTCGCGATGGTAGCTGGAAATAGTCGCCCCAACGCCAAGCGATCGCTTTGATTTTATATTGCTGATTATCAACAGTTTGGGCAATTGTCAGTTTAATGTGACCCTTACCAACGATTTTTTGCTCAACCACTTGGACATTAGGTGTCCAGAAAATTGGATCGGGGTTGTCCATACCGCAGGGGTGCAGAGCATTAAGTTGTTGGTAAAGCTGCTGATTGATATGATTGAGGTTGACTTCGGCATCAATTTTGAGCAGAGGCTTGAGATGCTGGGGTTCAAGACACTGGTTAGCAAACTCAATCAAACGCGATCGCAACACCTGTAAATTCTCTGCTGGTAAAGAAAAACCCCCGGCTGCTTTGTGTCCGCCAAATTTCCCTAGTAAATCGTGACAATATTCCAAAGCTTCAAACACATGAAACTCTGGAATTCCTCGTGCTGAACCGCGTATATGTTGCTCATCCTCATAAGTACCGATGAACACGGGAACGCCATAACGTTCCACTAAGCGGGAGGCGACAATCCCAATAACGCCGTGATGCCAATTGGGTTGAATAACAACTAATACACAGTCTTGCTGTAGAGATGCAACAAATTCTGTCTCTACATAAGCGATCGCTTCTTGCTCAATTTGTTCACACATTAGCTGGCGACTGGCATTTGTTTGTTCGCACTGCATTGCGAGTTCGAGCGCCACCCCCATATCATCTGTAGTCAGCAATTCAATCACAGTTTGGGGATTACCAATCCGACCAATAGCATTAATTCGCGGCCCCAAGCGAAAACCGATATCTTCAGGCTTGAGGGATTTGGGAGTGGGGAGTTGGGAGTGGGGAGTAGGAGGAGAAATTCCCCCTTGTCCCTCCTCCCTCGCCTGCACGCCGCCTACCTGAATTAATGCCCGCACCCCAGGTAAATTGGATTTGGGTAAATGCTGTAAACCACGTTTCACCCAACGGCGATTTACGCCAGTTAAGGGAGCTAAATCTGCGATCGTTCCCAGTGTAAATAGTGCTAGCATCGGCTGAATTAAGCCCTTAGTCTCCCCTAACTGTTGTGCTAGAGACACAGCCAAAATGTAGGCGACACCAACACCAGCAACACCCCGATAAGGTGAGGATTCAGCTATTAGTTTGGGGTTGAGGATAGCGTTAGCTGGCGGTAATTTTTGGGGGATATCATGATGGTCGGTGATAATAACTGCAAGACCAAGTTCTCTAGCTTTAGCAACTGGTTCAAACGCAGAGATGCCATTATCTACAGTCAGAATTAGCCCTACACCTTCGCTATGAAATTCTTCAACTATGCGTTTATTAATACCGTAGCCTTCGTGCATCCGACTGGGAATAGCATAATCTACTTGTGCGCCTAAAGTGCGGAGACTACGTAAAAGTAGAGCAGTGCTGGTCATCCCATCAGCATCGTAGTCACCACAAATAGCAATTTTAGTTTGAGAAGCGATCGCATTTTGCAACAACTCCAAACTAATCGCCAAATCTGGGAAATCTTCTAACGGCGAAGGCAAAACTAAAGACTCTGGATTTAAAAATGCTTGTACCTGTTCTGGTGTTTCCATACCCCGATTAATCAACAACTGGCTGACAATCGGTGAAATATTTGTCAAAACCGCCAAATTTTGGGCAAATTCTGGTTTTTGCAGATAAATCTGCCAGCGCTGATTAGGTAAGCGCCTGCGAGGTTTTGCGAGTTCAGATACAGGTCTGTCTAGCACAGTATAAATTTAGGAGTTTTTAGTTGTGAGTGTTGAATTGAAAGTTGTTTCTTAACTCATAACTAATAACATTATTTGCTATCTAAAACACGTTTATCCTACCGTCATCCATAATATATAACGAGCGATCGCCCGAAGAACGCAAAGTCGGACGGAGTTCGAGCCGCAATGTACCAAAGTTAGGTTTCGAGACAATTGCTTGTAGTGATAAACCAGTTTCGCTCCAAAATATCAGAGATGTATTTGGCTCAGTACCCTCTATTTTTTCTAGATTTAATTTTTGCCCTGGACTCAAGGATATTGCATCAGTCCCAGAGGGTTTTTGGATTTTGATCAGGTTAGGTGTGCTATTTATAACTTCGACTCGGATGTGTTGCCCAGGTGTAAACTGAATTGGGTGCGAACCACACTTAGAGGCACAAGTTCCAGCTAAGGTAGGACTGAGATTATTGATTGATGCAACTAGAATGCTAGCTGTAACTAAAGCAAATGACAGAGGCTTAAACATAATACACAATATAAGTACTAAACTGAAATATTACTTTAAGTAAGTACTGTCAAGCCTCAGTATATTTTCCAGAATTACTTTGGTAAGTAGGTAGGCGTAATTAAACATTAAGATCAAACCTCACCCTCAATCCCTCTCCGTGAGTTCGGAGAGGGAAGCCGGAGGCAGGATGAGGTTTTATATTTAATTTGACCCACTTACTTAATTCTCAGTTATTAAATTACTAATTACGAATTATTCTTTTATAAACATCTCCTCTCGCACCAATGGCGTGAATTTCGATGCCTTTGGAATCAATATCTACTGTAAAAATAATTCTGTATTTACCTAGTCTCAGCTTGTACCGGGTGAATTTATAGACGCAAAAATCAGTTCCCTCCTTTTGTTTAAGGAGAGATTAATCTAGGTTTTTAGACCAAAACTGGATTACTGCAAATAGTTACTGAACTTGGCTTTTACCTTTCCCCTTCTCCTGTGATGTCTTTTTAACCGAAGCGTCCACTGATATAATCTTCAGCTTCTTTAGTTTGAGGAGAACTGAACATTTGCTCTGTAGGATTAAACTCAACTAATTTTCCGCGACGTTTGCCATGCTCGTCAATTTCTGTATTGAAGAAAGCCGTAAAATCTGCCACTCTAGAAGCTTGCTGCATATTGTGTGTCACCATGATTATGGTGTATTGCTCCTTGAGTTCTAAGCAGAGTTCTTCTACTTGACGGCTAGAAATTGGGTCAAGAGCAGAACATGGTTCATCCATCAATAATACATCTGGCTTCATGGCGATCGCACGCGCAATGCAAAGCCGTTGTTGTTGTCCGCCAGATAATGCAGTACCCTTCTCTTTGAGTTTATCCTTGACTTCATCCCAGATAGCAGCGCGTCTGAGAGAATCTTCCACCAATTCATCAATGTTACCTTTGTAACCGTTAGCACGCGGGCCAAAGGAAATATTTTCGTATATTGACTTAGGGAAAGGATTCGGTCTTTGAAAAACCATTCCGACTTGTCGCCGCAATTTTACAGAATTTATCTTAGGATCGTAAATGTTGCGATCGCGGTAATTCAATCTACCCTCAACCTTAGCTCCAGGGATTAAATCATTCATCCGATTGAAGCAACGCAGTAAGGTACTTTTACCACACCCTGAAGGCCCAATAAAAGCAACAATTTGTTTTTCAGGAATCTTTAAATAGACATCTAAAAGTGCCAGAAATCCTCCATAAAAGACCTTCACACCTTCAACATTGAAGACGCCATTATCTTGGCCGATTGTGGCACTATCTGATTTACTTCTACTATTGCTATAAGTCATTTGGTTGAACTCCTAATCTCTGTGAATCTATCCAATTAGATATTTAATTACCTAACTTATTGAGAAGCGTTGTCGAATATAAATTGCTACACCATTTAAAACTAAAATCAAGAGTAACAACGCAATAATTGTCGCTGCTGCTGCACTAGCAAAACCCGGTTCAGGACGAGTTATATAACTGTAAATTTGAATGGGTAATGCCATAAACCTCTGAAATAAACCAGGGTTAAAGGTAAGAAAACCCACAGCACCTACAACAATCAGAGAGGCTGCATCACCTATAGCGCGGGATACAGAGATAATCACCCCCGTCAAAATACCAGGAACAGCATAGGGTATGACATGATTGCTGATAGTTCGCCATTTTGTGACACCTAATCCGTAAGAAGCATTTCTCAGGGAATCTGGGACAGAGCGAATTGCTTCTCTAGATGTCACAATAATTACTGGCAAAGACAACAAAGATAAAGTCAATGCTCCAGAAATCAAAGCGGGACCAAACCCAAGCAAATAATTGAAAACCCCTAAACCCAGCAATCCATAGACAATAGAAGGCACACCCGCTAGATTACTGATATTAATCTCAATAATCGCTGTCCACCAAGCTTTAGGTGCATACTCTTCTAGATATAAAGCTGCTCCGACACCAATGGGGACAGTGACGAAAATTACAACAGCTCCTAAAAGAATGCTGCTGATAATCGCAGGACGAATACCACCTTGGTCAGGAAAACGAGAAGGAGTTTCCGTGAGAAAGCCGGGTGACAAAAATCTGGCTAATCCGTCTTTAAAAATATCAAAAAGTAGCAACGCTAGGATAAATAAACCAATCAGCAATCCTAACAAAAAAAGTCCTTCAAATACTTTCCCTAATGTCTCCCTACTCTCAACATTATCGGTAAATTCTGCCGCAGAATCTAGAGAATCATCTTGTTGATAACTTGTAGCCATATCTATTTAGTCGTATTTTTCTTTAAAGCGATTAGCAATCCAGTAACTAACAATATTCAAAGCAAGGGTAAGTAGAAACAGAACAGCGCCTACAGCATATAATGTCTTGAAATTCAGACTACCACGCGGACTATCTCCACCAGAAATTTGTGCCATGTAGGCTGTCATTGTTTCTACTGATTCCGCAAAATTAACAGTTAGTCTTGGTTGTTGTCCGGCGGCAATGAGGACTGTCATTGTTTCACCCACAGCGCGAGAAATACCCAATATAATTGAAGCGATGATTCCAGAAAGCGCGGCTGGTAGAACTACTTTAAAAATGGTTTCCAGTTTAGTGATACCTAAAGCATAAGATCCTTCTCGCAAAGAACGCGGAACTGCTCGAATAGCATCTAAGCTGATAGAACCAACAGTAGGAGTAATCATTACCCCCATCATTAACCCTGCACTCAAAGCGTTGAATATTTCCAGAGGGATAAAATTCCGCAGCAATGGTGTAAGGAACAACAGCGCAAAGTAACCATATACTACTGTAGGTATTCCCGCTAAAAGTTCCACTGCTGGACGTAAAATTGCTGCTACTTTGGGTTGAGCATACTCACTTAAATAAATCGCAGAAGATAAACCTAGAGGAATAGCAACTGCCATTGCAATAGCTGTAGTCAAGAAAGTGCCATTAATCAATGGCCAAACACCAAAATGTCTATTGGCAAATAACGGTGTCCATTTAGTATCAAGAAAGAATTGGGCAAAGGAAACTTCTTGGAAAAAACCGAATGTCTCCTGAAAGATAATTACGACAATACCAAAAGTAGTCAAAACCGAGACTAAAGCACAAGCAAATAAAATTGCCGCAACAATCTTCTCTGAGATATCTTCAGATGCATTTTTCTCTAGTGACTGTCTGGATAATAGATAAGGATCGTCTTGAAAATTGGTATTTTGCATAAACAGTTAAGTTTTAACTACACTCAGACTACAATGCCTGAGACTTTATTTAAATAAAGTTTGTGATTGGTTCACCTGGTTTTGCTTTTTTGAATTTTGTCCCAGTTTCACCAGTAGCAAATTTTTGTTTGACTTTGACGTAAGCTTCATCAGGTAATGCTACATAACCAACACTATCTACCCACTTCCAAGAATTTTCTAGATAAAAATCTACAAATTGTTTTACTGCTGGCTTAGTATCTAAGGATTTTTTACTGACATAGATGAACAGAGGACGAGACAAAGGTGTATAGATATTTTTAATTACATTATCCACTGGAACTGGTTTTTCACACTTTCCTTTAAGGCTTTCTACAGCAACTAGATTGAGTTTATCTTGATTTTGAATGTAGTAAGATATCCCTACATAAGCCAAAGCTGATACATCACCTGATACTCCTTGTACGAGAAGGTTTTGATTCTGAGTGGCAGTGTAGTCTGTACGGCCATTCTTGGCTTTACCAGTCACAGCTTGAGTCATATAATCGAATGTTCCCGTATCAGAAGATGGTGCATACAGCTTCAGCTTTTGGTTAGGAAACTTGGGATTAACTTGATTCCATGTCAATATTTTGCCGTCTGATTTGCCGCCCCAAATCGTACCCAGTTCCTTAATAGTTAGACATTTGGCAAAGTTATTTTGGCGGTTAGCAATCACAGCGATGCCATCTAAAGCTATAGGCAACTCGACAAATTCAATATTCTTGCTTTTACATTTTTTGATTTCTTCATCTCTAATGGTACGAGAAGCACCAGCTATATCAAGATCGCCATTACAAAATTTACTGAAACCACCACCAGTACCGCTTGAGGCAACGCTTACTTTCGCTTCAGGTTTGACTTTACCGTATTCTTCTGCAACTGCTAAAGAAATAGGAAAACCTACAGCTGCACCATCAATACTCACCTGACTTTTCTTTTCCTCATTACTGCTACAAGCAGTGATACTGCTGGCAATAATCATTAAAAACGTCAGGAAAATACTATTCTTAAATCTGCTACGAAAGCTCATAAATTATCAATTGAGATGAAGTTACTGTGAATTGCTTATGCTTGCCTATCTGCAAGTAGAGAATCCTGCATTAGAAAAAAGATATCATGCTTTCTTCGCAGCTTGCACTTTGTCAAAAATTGCTCCATCTGCAAAAAACTTTTTCTGAATAATATCCCAGCCACCTAAATCTTGAGATGTAAATAAAGTTTGAATTGGGGGATGTTGTGATGCGACTTCTTGGGTAACCGTGGGGTTAACAGGACGATATTGTAATTTTGCAAATTCCCGTTGAGCTTCTGTGGAGTAAAGAAAATCAACAAATGCTTGTGCAACTTCTCTTGTACGGTGTTTATCAACGTTTTTATCGACTACTGCTACAGGATTATCAATGGAAATATTGACTTGGGGTACAATATAAGGCAACTTTGTCCCATTTTTACCCGCCAAAATTACCTCGTTTTCGTAGTTAATTAAGACATCTCCTTCACCTTTTTGGAAGAATAAATCGCTTGCTTCACGGGCATCTTTCGTTAGAATAGGGGTGTTTTTATAAACTTTGGTGACATAATCTAATGCCCTCGTATCATCACCGCCTGTCAGACTCACCGAACCCCAAAAAGCCAAGAATTCCCAGATAGCAATACCAGAAGTTTTTGGGTTAGCCGCAATCACTTTCACGCCATCTTTTGCCAAGTCTGCCCAAGTATTGATACCTTTGGGATTGCCTTCGCGCGTGACGATCGCAGCAACCGATCTACTAACAATACCACTTCTCGGTGATTTTATTTCCCAACCTGATTTAATTAAACCTGCTTGCTGAATTTTGTTGACATCCAGGGGAAGTGCCAAATGTACTATATCTGCTTCTTGCGAACCTGCAATGACAGCAGCCGTTTGAGCTACAGAACCTCCATAACTTTGCTCAAATGTGACGTTTTGGTTATGTTCTTGCTTCCACTTTTCCACAAATTTGGGAATTATCTGGTCATGAGCTGCTTTGGTGACAGAGAAAGAAACGAGTTTTAGCTTGACATCACTTTTGCTAGCTGAACTACTTCCAGAACAGGAGGCAACTGCTACACTCAAAAAAGTACCGATGAGAAACAGACTCACAAAGCTTTGCACATTGCATCTATTCAACCAACTTCTAATTGTGTGTTGATACCAAAGCTGTATGGACTGCAAAGCTTTCAAAGCATAAACTTGCATTCCTTCAATTAGAAATTTATCCACTTGTGTTGGTTGTTGCGACTCGCTCATCAGAATTCACCCCTAAATCTACGGTATTTCTAGGCGAATACCGTAATTATAAGGATTATAAGATATATAGAATAATATTTATCATCTGGCTTCAATTTTTTTTATTGAGTGAGTAGTTGATTGTCGAAAGTAGCAAATAAATCTG